>JBEIDK010000035.1:0-23501 GCA_040383485.1 Flavobacteriales bacterium | reverse complement strand
TGAATGCCGAAAACTTAAATGCAAAAGAGGAATTGATAAGAAAAGTTGTAGCTTTTGAACTGTTAGAAGACAATAATGAAACTATTGAAGCATTGAAGGCGTTGCAAGCTGAATGGATTGGAATTGGACATGTTCCTATGAAAGAGAAAGAACGTATCAATGATAATTACCGCAAAGCAATGGATGCACAATTTGATAAAGTGAGGGGTAGAATGGGAGAGCAGAATAAAAACTTATTCAGAGCCAAATATCAAAATGTTGTTCAGTCTCCAAAAGGTAATGATAGGCTAAGGGAAGATAAGGTTCGCTTACAAGAAAAGATTAAGAAAATACAAGCAGATATTGCTCAGCAAGAGAATAATATAAGTTTTTTTGCTAAAAGTAAAAACGCCGAAGTAGTTTTAAAAGAGGTAAAGGGGAGGATTGATGCAGCACACACTGAAATGAAAAAACTACGTGAACAAATAAAAATGATGGATGCTTTGATTAACGAACAAGAAAAACCAAAAACTGAATCAATTTCAAATGAAGCATCACCAAATGAATAATAAAAAATAATTGTTCTATAATAAAAAAAGGCTATCCGTTTAGGATAGCCTTTTTTATTATTGATTTATTAATTAATCTTTTTTGAAACCAACAAGAACAGATGCACATCCCATGTCCTCGAAGCTTTCTCCACCTTTCATTTTTCTATCTGTTGCACTAACCTCCACAATCATTTGTTGAGTAGAGTTTACCTTAAAATCCCAAAAAGCAGGATTTTTATGTTGTTTGCTGTCAAATATAATTGTACTGTCTTTTTTCATTACTTTATAAGACATTTCCCCAAGGATTTCTTGACCACATATTGCTAATCGATAATCTGTATCAATATAAAAGGTTAGCATTAAACTAGCTGATTCTCCGGGGCTTAAAGTAACGCTATTTAACTGACCATTATGTATAAATGGCTTCAGAATTGGAATACATTTTTTCTTTGTAAAAGCATTACATTGTGCAATAGCATAATAAGTTGTACCACCGCAAAATATTGCGATTAATCCGAATAATTTTAATTTACTTTTCATAATATTTCTTTTGATGTTATTATTTTGTGTAATTTCCTCTTAATTCAACTACTTTTTGAGTAATTGCTGCTAATGTTTCAGCACTAATACTGGCTTCTGTCATATCACCAACAATTGTTTGCCCTTTTGCCTCGTCAGTTGTTGTTTCTCCTGATGTAGTAGAAATACTAACATTATCAAATATTTCTTTTAAAGTTTTCATATCACCAGCTACACTAGATAATGTATTGTCATTTTTATAACTTTCAATTAATTGAATTAAATCTCCTAAAATTAATTTTTGGTCTGCAATTCTATTCAAAATAGCTTTGTTATTAGGGGCTTGCTTTGCTATCATGCAAGAAACATATAAGCCTTCAATCCAGCCACCTGCAACAATAATTGCTGCTGTGCTGGCACGGTCATTTTCTTTTAAGTATGAATCTGTTGCTTCGTATGATTCAGAGATAAGTTCCATTAATGAATCTTTGTTATTTACATTTTTTTCTAAACGCTCAATTAATGCTTCACTTAAGGCACCAGTTACTCCTAAAGCATCAGCTAATTTTTTAGATGTTGCCATGTATTGCATTGCATCTTGATTTTGGTCAAAGTTGCTGCAGTAACTTAGGTCTGTACTATAAATTCCTAAATTTAATGCTTGGCTTAGCGTATTAGTATATCGTGATGCGTTTGAAACTGGATTTAAAATGCTTTTGTTAAAGGTAGCTCCTGTAGCTTTTATCATGTTTGCCATTTCTAAAGGAGAAGGAATGGCAAAAAATACTTTTTGCGCTTTAGCTTTATTTGCTTTTAAGGCAGCTGAATCAGCAGCAGTCATTTCTGAATCTTTATTAGGACCATTACATGATGATAACAAAGATGCAACAACTAGAGAGAATGCAGCAATTTTTAATGTATTAAATTTCATTGTATTTTTTATTTGTTGGTTACTAAAACTAGATATGTAGCAAATATATAAAGATTACGTTAAAAACAAATTTACACGCAGAAATTATTTTACATAGGTTTTAACATGTCTGTCTTTTTTCTCTTCATAAATATCTGAAATAGTAATCATAATACCAGTTTCTTCAACATCTCCAAAATGCGGATTTGCAGCAGTTCCGAATGTTTTCATTGTTCTTGATAAATTCATGTAAATATTTACTAAAGGAGGAATGTTTTCACCTAAGTTTCTTACATTTTGATTTAAAACCTTGAAAGCATCTTTATAATCTAAATTATCAAATAAATTTAAAAATTTTTTTGAATCAGAAATAATAGGTAAAGAATGAAATGGAACAAGTAAAAGTTCGTTATCTGGAAAGTATTTATGTAAAAAAAATAAAATCATATCACGAGCCTCTTGGTTATAATGCGTATACATGGTAACTTTTCCGAAAAAATATTTAATTTCAGGATGCAATATTATAAGAGCACCTAAGCCGTCCCAAATATTGTCTAAGGCATAAATACCTTTTCTCGGATTTACTGAAGGTTGAAAATTAGGTTGTACCCAACTTCTTCCTAGTTCAATTGTGAAAGGTAAGTAGTCAGAAATAAATTTTTCAGAAAAATTAAAATATTTTGAAGTTGACAAGTGAATTTCATTATTTATTTTGTCAAAGGCATTTGCGCAACATATAAACCTATAACCTCCAATTATTTCATCATCATCCGTACTGTAAACAATTAATTGGTCATAACAAATTTCATCTGTATCGTAATTGTCAACATCATAACTATTTCCGGTACCTCCGCCTGCAGCCCTAAAGGTAACTTCTCTTAATCGGCCAATTTCAAGTAATGTATTTGGGGCGTTTTTACTATTTATAATATAAATTTTATTGTTGCCTTTATTTGTATTTCTTATAAACGTATTTTCGTTTAATTCTGATTTTAATATTGCTCTGTCTATTGGTTCTATAATTGGTTTCATAATTTGTAAAAATAAAAAATGGTTAAACAAATTGTATAAGTTATTTTGCTAATTCATATACTTTCTCTTTTACCCAAGTAGCCCATTCTTGGTCAGTACGCATATTTTTAAACTCATCCATCAATATTGGTTTACCAAAAATAATGCGCATCGTTTTACCTTTTTGTCTATACATTTCATCTGCTAAATATAACATTTCAATATTTGCCTTTATACCTATTTTGGTTCTTATATTTGATAAGCGATAAAAAAATTTTGTTAGCTCTCCTTCAGTATATACTGGTATTATAGGTTTATTATATTTTCTAGCACGGGTAATAAAAGTTTTTTTCCAAACTAAATCACGAACAATTCCATTCTTCTTTCTACTAACCATGCCTGCTGGAAATAGGAAAACTGCCTTATCTGAAGCAAACAAATCTTCCACTACTTGTAGTTGCTTTGCAACATTTTTACCATGTTTATTTACTCCAATAAAAATACCATTTAAATTGGTAACATTCATTAATATATCATTAACAATAAAGGTTACATCATTTCTTATCCCATCTAATGATTTTACAATTGCCATTCCATCCATGCCCCCTAAAGGATGATTGCCTGCAAATACACAACCTCCTGTTCTAGGAATGTTTTCAGTACCAGAAACTTCAAGTTTTATATCAAATTCTTTTATTACTTGTTTGCAAAATTCATAATCCTTCAATTGTTTATTTCGAAACATAAAGTCATTGATATCATCCTCGTGTATTGTTTTCTTTAAGTATCGTAGTATTGATTTAGGCATCCATTTTAGAATTGCAGGATTTTTACTCCTAAACAAACTCTCTATATCAACGAATTTTTCTGTTTGCATATTTTATATTTTACTGATGAGAACTTCTTATTGCGTAAAACTTATTATTCTTATGATTACAATGTTAAAAAATAAAATTTCTTATCGGCCTAATAAGTTCAAATTCTAATAAAAATTAGTTTA
The DNA here is from genome assembly GCA_040383485.1 of Flavobacteriales bacterium. Taxonomy (GTDB): domain Bacteria; phylum Bacteroidota; class Bacteroidia; order UBA4408; family UBA4408; genus JBEIDK01. The sequence continues at coordinate 19,531 of JBEIDK010000035.1, read as the reverse complement.
ATTTCAGTTAATAATTAGTTTTGTTTAGAGATGCAATGGTATTATTAAACAAAATAGATGTTAAAATAGAAAATTAAGTTATTGATAATCATTTATTTGGGAAAGTGTTGATATTAAAACCCTTATTTTGTTTAATAAAAAAATACATTTGTCAAACAAAATTAAAAGTACTCAAAATGTCAACATTAGATTATAATAATAAACTTATCAGTTTTAAACAAGCGTTACAGTATTTTGCTTTGAGTTTAACACACAATACTGAAGAGGCACAAGACTTATTGCAAGATACAATGTATAAGGCAGTTTTATACAAAGATAAGTTTGCGGAATCCACAAATTTAAAGGCATGGTTGTATACAATAATGAAAAATACTTTCATTAATAATTATAGAAAAAATGTAAAAACAAAACAAGTGGTGGATAATAGCAAAGATTTATTTTTGTTAAATATACCTCAAACCAATTCCGAAGTTTCTCCAGTTTCTCAAATTTCACATAAAGATATCAGCAAAGTTGTTTCTGAACTAGAAGAAGATTTGAGAATTCCTTTTCTAATGTACTTTGAAGGATACAAATACAAAGAAATTGCAGATAAATACAACTTACCAATTGGTACAGTAAAAAGCAGAATTTTTTTAGCAAGAAAAAAACTAATGTTTCAACTTAAAGATTTTAGATAAAATAAGCCCCACTAGTTGTGGTTAATTTTGTTCGTGAAATTTATATTTTAAACTTGTTTATTAGTTCATCAACTCCTATACTTACTATGGTTGGCTTACCACTGGCCGTGTAAAAAGGATTATCACACGAAAACAGGTCATCAATAATTGAATTAATTTCAAGAGCATTTAATTTTCTTTTACTTTTTATAGAAAGATTTTGAGCCACTAATCTGGCTATTTTTTCATTTTTTTTCAAGTTTATATCCGACTCTCCTTCTTTAATGTTTTCAATAAGATATTGTATTGTTTGCAGTATTTCAGACTCTTGCATGTTAGCGGGAATACCTCTAATAATAAAGGTATTCTTGCCAAATTCTTCTATTTCTAATCCAACTATAAATAAATCGCTTATCAATTCTTTAAGTAAACTACTTTCAATACTGGGAAGTTCAATAGTTTGTGGAAATAATAACTGCTGTGAAATGTTTTTTTGAGTTGCAATTGCTTTAATATTTTTTTCAAATAATATCCTTTCTGCGGCTGCTTGTTGATCAATAACAACAAGCCCATTTTTTACTTTTGTAATGATAAATTGGGTGCCAATCTGAAATGAAGCTATTCCGCTATCATTATTTTGAACTGGATTATTAGATAAATCTAATTTTAAATTACTACTTTCAACCTCCTTTATTCCTTCATAAATTTTACTAGCATAGGTTAAGTTATTTTCTTGTCTTTGTCCAATTTCTTGCTCAAATTTACTATGCTTATGTAAATTAGGGATTTCAGTTTTAGAATTAAAAGGATTATAATTAGAATCAATCTTTACGGTAGGAGGTTGAATAAATCCTTCTTTTGGTTTAATATTAAAATCAATACTACTCTCAGTTTCAAAACTTAAACTAGGAGCTATATTATACTTACCTAAAGATTGCTTAATAGTTGAGCGTAAAATTGCATAGATAGACTTTTCGTCTTCAAATTTAACTTCTGTTTTAGTAGGATGGATGTTGACATCAATTGCTTTAGGGTCAATTTCTAGATTAAGAAAGTATGAAGGATGGCTATCGTTTGGCAAAAGGCCAGCAAATGCTCCTTGAACTGCATGATGCAAATAAGAGTTCTTAATAAATCTATTGTTTAGAAAAAAGTATTGTTCACCTCGAGTTTTTCTTGAAAATTCAGGCTTTATTACATACCCTATTACATTTACAATCGTAGATTTTTGCTCAACTGGTACAAGTTTCTCATTATATGAATTGCCAAATAAAGCAACAATTCGTTTTCGCAAATTTCCTGCTTCTAAATTAAAAACTTCAGCATCATTATTAATTAAAATAAATGAAATATCAGGATGAGCTAAAGCAACCCTATGCAATTCTTCAATTATATGAGATGTTTCAACTTGATTAGACTTTAAGAAGTTTCTGCGTGCTGGAGTATTATAAAATAAATTTTTTACAGAAATAGAGGTGCCTTTAGAACAGCTGCAAACTTCTTGTGAAATTAAATTAGAACCATGAATAACTATTTCAGTTCCAATATTAACAGCTTCTTTTCTTGTTTTCAATTCAACCTGAGAAATTGCTGCAATTGATGCCAATGCTTCTCCTCTAAATCCTTTTGTAGTTATGTTAAATAAATCATCAGCATTTTTTAATTTAGATGTGGCATGTCTTTCAAAACTCATTCTAGCATCGGTTTCGCTCATGCCATCTCCATCGTCAATTACCTGTATTAGTTGCTTACCAGCTTCCTTAATTATTAATTTTATAATTTTTGCTTTAGCATCAATAGCATTTTCTAGAAGTTCCTTTACGGCCGATGCAGGTCTTTGAATTACCTCACCTGCCGCTATCTGATTGGCAACACTATCAGGTAAAAGGTGAATAATATCAGACATTAATTTTCTTTTTTGCAAAAGAAAGAATTAATAACCCCATTGCAAAGGTTTAATTACATTAATTGTTGATAATAATGCAAGGAATAAAAAAGTAGCATTGCATAATTGATATTTACTTTTTATAATTGTGAAGTTTTAAAATTTAAAACAAATTATGATTAAAAAAATAATCCTTTCAGCCTTTACATTTTTTATTGCTAACATTTCATACGCAGGGGTTTTAACTGTAGAAGGAAGCTATCAAGGCAAAAACATTTATATTCAAAATCCATTCGTAACTAACGGAGTTGGGTTTTGTGCTTTTGAAGTTTTAGTTAACGAAAAACCAACAACAGACGAAATAATGTCAAGCTCATTTGAAATTGATTTAGCAGCACTCAAACTTTCGGTTGGTGAAAAAGTTGTGATTAAAATCAAATATAAAGATGATTGCAGCAAGCCTAAGGTTGTTAATCCTGAAGATTTAAGAGTAAGAAGTACTTTCGAAGTTGTGCCAGGTACCATGAAGTTTACAGCTAAAGACGGTGTTTTAAGTTGGACAACAAAAGGTGAAATTGGAAAACTAACTTTTATTGTTGAACAAAAAAGATGGAATAAGTGGGTAAAGGTTGAAGATATTGAAGGTAAAGGTAGAGTAGAAGGGGCTTTTTATTCAATAAAATACAATCCACATTCAGGCGAAAATATTGTAAGAATTAAACAAGTTGACGTTTCAGGTCCACGTTATTCTCCTGAACTAAAAATACGAAGCATTTCTCCAGAAGTAAAAATAAAAAATTTAAAGGTTGATAAAGTTTTAGAGTTCACAGATGAAACCAAATTTGAAATTTATGATATTTATGGAAATATTATTTCTAAAGGATTTGGTGGCGAAGTTGATACAGAGAATTTGAAAAAAGGAGAGTATTATATTAATTACGACAACAAAACTGGAGATAAATTCACTAAAAAGTAGTATCAATATTTAATTCAAAAAATACTAATAATTAATTATATGTTTTTTGAATCTCGTAATATTAATCTTCGAAGCATAGAACCCACTGATATTGATATTTTGTATGAGTGGGAAAACCATGTAGCTTTATGGCAACTGAGTAATACTCATCAACCATTCTCTAAATATATTTTAAAATCATTTATTGATAATTCAACAAACGATATTTTTGTTGACAAGTCTTTAAGGCTAATTATAACTAACAAAGCTGATATTGCAATAGGTACGATTGATCTTTTTGATTTTGACCCATTTCATTTAAGGGCGGGAGTAGGAGTTCTAATTGCAGATATTGAGAATAGAGGAAATGGTTACGCCAATGAATCACTAACACTTTTGATAAAATATGCTACAGAAATTTTGCAACTAAATCAACTATATTGTAATATAAATGCTGATAATGTTGAAAGTATAAAATTATTTATTCGAAATGGTTTTGAAATAACAGGTAATAAGAAAGAATGGAATAAAACCAAAGAAGGTTATTTAGATGAATTATTTCTTCAGTTAATTATTTCTAAAAATGAAAAAGTCTCAAGTAATTGAGACTTTTTCATTTTTAGGGTGGATAACCGGGTTCGAACCGGCGACCCTCGGTACCACAAACCGATGCTCTAACCAACTGAGCTATATCCACCATTTTGAGGCCGCAAAACTAAAAAATTATTTTAACCTTCAAAGTGTTTTACAAAAGTATTTAATAATTAATTATTTGTTCTTCTATTAATGCAGGAATGTTTCTATCCTCATATTGTTGATTACGCAATTGAGATTCAAAGCCAGCTTGTTTAATTGCTTCTTGAATTGTGAGATATGTAAATCTATGTGGCGCTCCGGCTGCTGAAACTACATTTTCTTCAATCATAATACTACCAAAATCATTAGCTCCAGAATGTAAACAAATTTGAGCAGTCTCTTTACCTACAGTAAGCCAAGATGCTTGTATATTTTCAATATTAGGCAACATAATTCTTGACATAGCAATCATTCTAACATATTCATCAGAGGTTACATTGTTCCTAATTCCTTTATGTCTGCGCAATAATGTGCCATCATCTTGAAATGGCCAAGGAATAAATGCAATAAATCCTTTTGAATTAGCGGGCTTTTCACTTTGTACTTGTCTTATCCAAACAAGGTGTTCAAAACGTTCATAAATTGTTTCAATATGTCCAAACATCATCGTAGCAGATGTTGTGATGTTTAGCTTATGTGCTGCACGCATCACATCAAGCCATTCTTGCCCTCCACATTTTCCTTTACTTATTAACCTTCTTACACGGTCATTTAAGATTTCGGCACCCGGCCCCGGTAAGCTATCTAAGCCAGATTCAACTAATGTTTCGAGTACATGACTATGGGTGTAATTGCCTAACTTAGCAATGTGTGCAATTTCGGGTGGACCTAATGAGTGTAGTTTTAATGTTGGATATAGTTTTTTTAATTCTTTAAATAAATTTGAATAGTATTCTAATCCTAAATCTGGGTGATGTCCTCCTTGCAATAATAGCTGTTCACCACCATACTTAAATGTTTCTTCAATTTTTATTTTATAGGTATCAATATCAGTAATATAACCCTCCTTGTGTCCAGGAATTCTATAAAAGTTACAAAATTTGCAATTTGCAGTACAAGTATTGGTTGTATTTAGATTACGGTCGATAATCCATGTTACTTTATTATTCTTTTTTGCTGCTTTTCTTAGCTCATTACCAACATAGGCTAATTCAGAAGTAGTTGCATTCTCAAATAAAAATACACCTTCTTCAATTGTGAGAAATTCCTTTTTTAATGCTTTGCTTAAAAGTGATTCTGTGTTCATTAGACTAGTAATTTGTTTACTATACAAAATTGTTTTATTTATGTTTAAAAGAAAATGTAATTATTTAAACTTTTGTTCAAACCAATCTAATGTAACCTTCAAACCTTCATCTATTCCATATTCAGGATTGTATTCTAACTTCTGTTGAGCTTTAGAAATATTTGCTAATGAATCACGAATATCCCCACTTCTTTCTTCTCTATATGTGGGCATAATATTAGAGTTTGTATGCTTTTTGAGAATATTAAACAAATCATTAATCGTAATTCTACCGCCACAAGCAATATTATAAATTTGCCCAATAGCATCTAAATTATTGGTCAACATTGCTTTTATATTAGCTTGTACTGCATTTTCTATAAATGTAAAGTCTCTGCTTTGCTCACCATCTCCATTAATGAATGGGGAATTACCATGAATTAAAGCATCCATAAATAATGGAATTGCGGCTGCATAGGCTCCTTTGGGATTCTGTTTTGGTCCAAAAATATTAAAATACCTAAGTCCAATTATAGGCATCTCATAAGTTTTAGCAAAAACATTAGCATACAATTCATTTAAATATTTGGTAACTGCATAAGGAGAGAGTGGATTGCCAATATTATTCTCAACTTTCGGTAACTCTTTACTATCGCCATATACGGATGACGAACTGGCAAAAACAAATTTCTTTACTTTTGCATCTCTTGCAGCTACTAACATGTTCAGAAATCCAGTAACATTAACATCATTTGTTGCAATTGGGTTTTCTATACTTCTTGGAACTGACCCTAGCGCTGCTTGATGCGTAACATAGTCTATTCCATTAACCGCATGTCTACAGTCGTCAATATTTCGAATATCGCCTTCAAAAAATTCAAAATTCTTATTCGAAAGAAAAGGTTCGATATTCTCTCTAAATCCTGTCGAAAGATTATCGAGAACAACGACTTTTTTTGCTCCATACTTTAGCAAATATTCCACAATATTGCTGCCAATAAACCCTGCTCCACCCGTTACTAAAAAACTTAGGTTATTGATGTCTAATTTATGATGTTTATGATTGTACATGGTATATAATTATAAAAAAAATAATAGTTGCTAAAGATATATAAATGAATAAAGCATTAAATTTTTACCTAGTAATAAATTAATTAGGTGTAAATCTGTAGCCAACACCTCTAATTGAGTGAAAGTGTCTGGGTTTTCTAGGGTTTTCTTCAAAATACTTTCTAAAGTTTAAAATAAAATTATCTATTGTTCTGGATGTAGGATATAATTCATAACCCCAAACGTTTTCTAAAATTTCATCTCTACTAATAACTTCATTTGGGTGCTCTGTTAATAGTTTCAGAAGTAAAACTTCCTTTTTAGAAATATTAAATACGGTATTTTTCAGTCCAATTATTTCAAAAGTAGAATAGTTAATTTTAAAATTAGAAAAACTATAAATTAGGTTCTCGTTCAAATCATTTGTTATTTTTTTTGTTCTTTTAATCAATAATTGAACCCTTAAAATAAACTCTTCAAGATTAAATGGCTTTGTCATAAAATCGTCTGCTCCAATTTTTAATCCTTCAATTTTATCTTGGCTTGTATTTTTAGCAGTAAGAAAAAGAATAGGTATTTGCTTATTATCCATTCTAATGCTTTTACATACGTTAAATCCATCAATCTCAGGAAGCATTACATCTAAAATAACCAAATCATATTTTGCACTTTTGAAGTACTTTAAAGCTTTTATTCCATCAGTAGCTGGGATTACATCATAACCCTCAATTTCTAAATTTAGGATTAATGCATCCATTAAATTTTCTTCATCCTCCACAAGTAAAATTCTATCCTTCATAAATAAAATTTTAATGTTTAATTAATTTTGTCGAACAAGTATTTATTACAATAATCATTGAAAGAAATTCCTTTTTTATCTTTTTCAGAAATAATAGGATTTGAACAATTCCAATTAATGTTTAAATCTTTATCATTCCAATTAACAGTTATTTCAGATTCTTTATTATAGTAATTGCTGCATTTATATGTAAAAATGGTATTGTCCTCTAGGGTAACAAAACCGTGCAGAAAACCTGATGGTATATATAACATATTATTATTGTCAGCGTTTAATTCAATGGTTAGATGCTGTCCAAAAGTTGGAGAGTTTTTTCTAGCATCAACAACTACATCCATAACTGCTCCAGAAACTACTCGGATAAATTTTCCTTGTGTATATGGTGCTAATTGTAAATGTAAACCTCTTAAGACGTTGGTATGAGACATTGACTGATTATCTTGCACGAAGTGTTCATTTGGATTTAATAAACTTGAAATTTCATCATTATAGAATTCGAAAAAATAACCTCTATTGTCGCCAATTACTTTAGGCTTTATTAGCATAACATCTCTTAGCTTAGTTTCCTTAATTTCCATTATACATTTCTTGTAAATATTCTTTTATACCATGGCAATGTATCCTTGAATGGAACATCTTCATAATAACCATAACCATAACCGTAACCATAACCGTAACCGTAACCGTAACCATAACCGTAACCAGGATTCAATTGGTCAACACCATTTAAAATAACAGATAGATTTTTTATATTATATTCTCCAACTAAGTTATTTATTTTTTCAAAAAAGAATCGTTTAGAATAATTTGAACGGAAAATAAATATTGGGTAATCAGCTTTGCAAATATTACTTATACCATCTGAAACAATTCCAACAGGTGGATTATCTATTAAGATTATATCGTAAGACCTTTTTAAAATTTCAATTGTTTCATCCATTCGATGTCCTATAATTAACTCAGCTGGATTTGGAGGTATTGGCCCAGCAGGAATAAAGTCTAGTCCAGCTAATGAACTTTTTTGTATACAATCTTCAATTTTTGACTTTCCAATTAATATAGTACTCATACCAGAATTATTTGGGGCATTAAATCCGATATGTATTTTAGGCTTACGCATATCCAAATCCAAAATACAAACTTTTTTTCCGGCAAATGCAATAATACCGCCTAAATTAATAGCTATAAAGGTTTTTCCTTCACCAGAAACTGAAGAAGTTATAGCGATGACTTTAGGAGTATCATCGCTGGAAATAAACTGCATATTAGTTCTAATTGAACGGAAAGCTTCTGCAATTGAAGATTTTGGATTTTGGTCTACCAATAACTGTGAAATAGGAATGTTTTTTTTGTAAGTTGGAACAAGGCCTAAAATAGCAAGATCAGTATATTTTTTAATTTCATTAGTAGAAGTAATATTATTGAATAAAATATATTGAATAAAAACAAGAATAAATGATGCAGCTAGTCCAATAAGTAGACTAATTATCATTACTATATTTTTATTAGGATAAATCGGACTTTTAGAAGGATTTGCATGCTCTAAAATTTCATTATTAGATACGTAACCTGCAATATTTATAGAGTATTCAGCCTTTTTTGTAAGCAATAAATTATAAAAATTCGTATTTACAGAATAAAATCTATTAATCTTGTTATATTCAAATTCAATTTCAGGTAGTTCATTAAACTTGTTTTCAATTTCTAAAATTGTTTGTTCAATTACTGATTCTTCTGAATTTAGTTTTGATAGGTAATAGTTTATTTGTTTGGAAAAAATACCTTTCTTTTCTTCTAGATTTTTTTCTAACTTAAGTAAGTTGAAATTAGTAGGAGCATTATCTATTTTGTAATTCTCATAATTTGTAATTATTGAATTTAGATTTGATAAGGTACCAGACAAATTATCAGAAAATCTAGAGCCGACTAAAATCCAATTTAAGTTGTCAAAATCCAATTTATCCTTTTTTATTCCATCATTAACCTCTTTTAAAATTGCTTTTTGAAGTTTTAGGTCTGCTAGTTTCCTCTCGCATTCATTAGTTTTTTCAATAAAAATTGAAGTGTAATCAGGAATTGTGGAAGATTTTAATTCACGTTTCAAATTTTGTATTTGACCTTCGTATTCCTTAACCGTTTCATAGGACTTAGACAATTGAATATCTATAAATTCCAGAACTTTTTTAGAACTTTGTGATTTTTTTTCAACATCATATTCCTTAAATTCTTCAGCTAATATGTTTACTATGTCAGCCGCTTTTTGAGGGCTATTATCTTGATAAGAAATTTGGATTGTACCTGCAGATATGCTTAAAATAATTACATCAATCTTACTCAGATACTGATCTGCAAGATTATTTTTATCATTTATTTTAAAAAAGTAACTAGAATTTTCCGCTTCACCAGAGCTGCCTTCTATAGCAGCCTCAGGGTCAGTTAAATGTACAAATAAAAAAAAATCACCAAAATCAGCCCAACTATTTGGTTTAAATTTTTTAGTAATATTTATTGTACCTAATTTATATGTTAGTATATATTCATTAGGATTAATAAAGTTAATGAATATTGGAATATTATAAACACCTTCATTTTTGACCTTGTATTCAATCTGATAAGGCGATGTCTTATAATGTTCATTTATTTTAAAAGTCCCTTGATAAAAATAAGAAACTTCTAAAGGTAATTTACTCAATGCTCTATTTAAGAAAACTTTAGAACGAATAAGTTCTACATCACCAGAAAGCATAGATTCTGCATTTGTTCCGTTTATGTTAAGTATCTGATTAGCTTCATTATTTGTTACAATTTGAATTGTGGAAGAAGAATCAAAAATTTCTGATTCGTACCTAACATATAAGTAACCGGAGAGAATAACAATCAGAAAAAACAATGCAATAAAAATTAAATTCTTTTTTGCAATGAACAAAAACAGATTGAAATCGAACTGCTCATTCAGTAGTGGTAGTGGACTAGATTCCATATTCTATCTAAATCTGTAAAGTATTGAATAGGTAATGGCAAAACTATTTAATAAAGCCAAGTAAGGAGTAATTTCTGACATTATATTATTTAGATATCTCGGCCTTGCATCAATGTAAACTATATCGTTTGATTGAAGGATAATATTGCCTTTTTGATATCCTTCTAAGGTCGATAGGTCTACACGAAATATTATTGGTTTTTGAGTTTCACCTCTAATTATTTTTATGCTAAAAGATTTACTTCCTCTAGGAATTCCACCTCCAGAAGCGATTGCTTCTATTAGTGAAATTGTATTTCCAACTAATGGCAATATTACTGCGCCTCCTTCTCCACTATTAAACATAATAATCCTTCTATTGGAAACAGTAAGCAATACGAATGGCTTTACATAGTAATTGCTAAAGATTTCTTCTAAAGTATCCTCAGCCTGTTTAATTGTTAAACCGCATAAGTTTATTTTTCCTAATAAAGGAAGTTTAGAAGTGCTATCTCTATCAATTTGAAAGGACATGGCTGTTCCAGTTTGATTAGAACTTGAGGTATTAATATTCATGTCGACTAACTTGAAGCCATCATTTGTGAAAAGACGAAAAGTGAAAACATCATTTATAGCTAATTTAAACTCTTCCTTTGATTCTAATTTTGGCGGCTCAGCAAACTTATAGTCTGGCGGAGTTTCTAACATTCTATTTGAATATATTGTCTTACACCTAATAAATAATAATGGAAGTAAAAGAATAATGGGAAATATTTTTCGAAGCATAATAAAACTGAGTTTGACAAAGTTAAAAAAATAATCATAATGTGGTATTCTTTAATTAACTTTCAAATTAAATATTTGTAATTAAATTTCTAAATTAAATCATTTTTTAAATATGTAATTTTTACCACAGTAAAACATAAAGAACATAGAAATGTAATACTTCACTTTGAAAACGCCTATACTGGTCTGTTGAGGAATTCAAAATTGATTTTTATACTAATAAATTGATTAATAATCTTAACAAAAATTTTCTGTAAAATAAAGATTTGAGAATTTAATTTAATAACGTTTCACAAATTCAAAAAATATAACAAACCAAACATTTTGAAAAATTATGAACTAAAAAAAGCCTTAAATATCATAAGATTAGATATTTAAGGCTTTTTATGTGGAGCCGGAGGGATTCGAACCCTCGTCCAAACAAGCTGCTCAAAAACTTTCTACATGTTTATCATTTATTTGATTTTCGACGAGTGGCAGGCATAAATAAAAACCAACCAAAAGCTTATTTGCTTTAATTTCAATGTTGGGCGCAACCTCCAACAAATAACCTAGTATTTACGGCACTTTAGTTGCACGCCACTAGGCAAGGCTTACAGTAAAGTGTTGCGCTTTAATACCTAGTATTAAGCAGCAAGGGCGTAGTTATACTCGCCATTTATAGTTTGTGAATGTTTATTTTTAAGCGCAATACAAACAACGCGCTACATGCTTATTATTGTGCTGACTCGCTGTCAAAACCAGTCGGCCCCTGATAATTATTGAACAAATACAAAAGTAATTTAATATTCTTATTACATACATTCCATTATCTTATTAATTCATAAAATTACTTCTCTAAAAACATTTTGAGTTAAAAAAACATTCCCTTTACTGAAAACATTTATAAAATCTATTTGAATTTAAAATATTTCAGTCAAACCTTTAAGTAATTAGCGACTGTTAGTAGAAGAAGTTCAGAACCTTGAATAATTATCTTCAAGAAGAGTGAAGGTTTGGTTTATTTACTAAAAATGAGAAATCAAGAGCTAGCTTATTTAGCCTAGATTAAGGGATATGCCGATGTGAAATACGTAAAGGTCCAAATTTGCTTTAGTGCATTTGCTCCAAACTTCTTTTCTTTCGGTTTTTACCATTGTAAGATTTGAAAATTATTGGCATAAGTCACAAATCACATTGGTATTAGCCGTTCTTAGTTAAACGCCAAACTATAATAAAATATGCACTGTTACGAATAAATTATATCGAATATATGATGCAATAGAAAAGTTATTTACTTCATATTTTATTGGGCTTTGGCGCTACACTACGAACCCCCTAACGCGTAATCTGGGTATAAATCTTGAAAAGCTAAGCTAATTAATTAGTTTATATTGCAATCATTTCATAGTTAAGATATAAAAATGACTAATGCTCTTAGCACTTTATTTACAAATGTATTTATGGCTAACGTAAATTACTATGAATTAAAATTCATAGTAATTTATATCAAAAACAATATCTTGGAATTCTTATTTATTTTTCGTTGAACACTATCAACTATTTCGATTTACGCTTACGTTCGTTCTCATCTAAGATGATTTTTCGCATTCTTATCGATTTAGGAGTTATCTCAACATATTCATCTTCTTGAATATATTCCATCGCCTCTTCTAAGCTAAATTTTACAGCTGGAGCTATACGCATTTTTTCATCTGTACCAGATGCACGCATGTTAGTAAGCTTTTTAGTTTTAGTTACATTTATTGCTAAATCATCAGGGCGAGTGTGTTCTCCAATTACTTGTCCAGTATAAATTTCATCCGTTGGGTCAATAAAGAAGAAGCCACGGTCTTGCATTTTATCAATTGAATAAGCAATAGCAGTGCCTTGTTCCATTGATATTAATGAACCAGATATACGTCCAGGAATTTCACCTTTGTAAGGTTGATAGTCTAAAAAGCGGTGATTCATGATTGCTTCACCAGCAGTAGCAGTCAATACATTATTACGTAAACCAATAATACCGCGTGATGGTATATTAAATTCTAAGTGAATCATATCGCCGCGAGTTTCCATAATCAGCATTTCGCCTTTACGTTGGTTTACCAACTCAATTACTTTACCAGCAACTGGTTCAGGTACGTCGACCGTCAGTATTTCTATTGGCTCACATTTTCTTCCGTCAATTTCCTTGAATAATACTTGTGGCTGTCCCAATTGCATTTCAAAACCTTCGCGGCGCATTGTTTCAATTAAAATACTTAAATGAAGGATACCTCTCCCGAATACTAAATAAGAATCAGCGCTATCTGTTTCTTGAACACGCATTGCAAGATTCTTTTCTGTTTCTTTGAAAAGTCTATCACGCAAGTGACGTGAAGTTACAAACTTGCCTTCTTTACCAAAGAATGGTGAATTATTAATGGTGAAAAGCATGCTCATGGTAGGCTCATCAATATTCATAACCGGAAGTCCTTCTGGATTTTCAAAATCACATACGGTGTCACCAATTTCAAAGCCTTCAATACCTGTCATAGCACAAATATCTCCGCATTTTACTTCGTTGGTTTTTACTTTTCCAAGTCCTTCAAACGTAAATAGTTCTTTGATACGTGTTTTTGTAATTGAGCCATCGCGCTTTACCACAGCAACAGCCATATTTTCTTTTAAAGTACCACGGTGCACACGCCCCACAGCAATACGCCCAACGAAAGATGAAAAATCTAAAGAAGTAATTTGCATTTGAGGAGTACCTTCATTAAAAGGTGGTGCCGGTATATTTTCAATCACACAATCTAACAATGGTGTAATGTTTTCGGTAGGATTTTTATAGTCGGTGCTCATCCAACCTTGTTTAGAAGAACCAAAAATTGTTGGGAAATTCAACTGCTCTTCAGTAGCTCCAAGATTGAAGAATAAGTCGAATACATTGTCGTGCACCTCATCAGGACGGCAGTTTGGCTTATCAACCTTATTGATAACACAGATTGCTTTTTTACCTAGTTCTAAGGCTTTTTGCAATACAAAACGAGTTTGTGGCATAGGGCCTTCAAAGGCATCTACTAATAAGAGCACACCATCGGCCATATTAAGTACACGTTCAACTTCACCACCAAAATCACTGTGACCAGGAGTATCGATAATGTTTATTTTTGTACCATTATAAACTATTGAAACATTCTTAGAAAGAATTGTAATTCCACGTTCACGCTCCAAATCATTGTTGTCGAGAATTAGTTCTCCAGCTTCCTGATTTTCACGAAAAAGTTTCGTTTGTAATAAAATTTTATCAACCAAGGTAGTTTTACCGTGGTCAACGTGCGCTATGATAGCTATGTTGCGAATGTTTTGTTGCATTACGTTTTTATTTCGGGGCGCGAAACTAGTAAAATTATTGGCATTTTCTCATTTTTCAATTTTTAATATTATTGAGTTAACATAGGACAAACTATTTCAATTCATTTCATTAAAATAACAATTCAGGTATTAATTTATTGTTATTAACATATTTACGGTTGTATGCTTAGCAGTTATAAATACTTTTGCACCCTTAAAAATAAACCAAATTAAAATAGCTTTAAACAATTCTTTTTTTTTGACTTATAACCTTACAATAATAAATTATTTATGAAATTTAGTAAATATTACTCCATTTTATTTTCATTCATATCCTTGCTTAACATCTCTGTATCTGCGCAAGATAAAATTACAATCAGCGGAACATTGAAGGATTCTAAGAATGGAGAAACTCTTATCGGCGCTGTTGTTACATTAAAGGGAACAAACAATTCTGTTACATCAAATGCATACGGTTTTTATTCATTAACAGTTCCTAAAGCTAAGATATTATTGGTTTACACATATTTAGGTTACGAGACAATAACAAAGGAAATAGTACCTTCAGTAAATCAATTGATAGATGTAGAAATGACAGAGAAATCAAAAGAATTAAAGGAGGTTGTTGTTACAAGCGAAAAATCAAGCGATAACGTTAGGAAGATAGAAATGAGTGTTGCTAAATTAGATATGAAACAAATACAGCGCGTGCCAGTTTTGTTAGGTGAGGTTGACGTTATTAAAGTAGTTCAACTTTTACCAGGAGTGTCTACAGTTGGCGAAGGAGCTAGCGGTTTCAATGTCCGTGGAGGTAGTATTGACCAAAATCTAATTTTATTGGATGAAGCACCAGTTTTCAATTCTTCGCATTTGTTTGGATTTTTCTCTATTTTTAATCCAGATGCTGTTAAAGACGTTAAATTAATCAAGGCAGGAATTCCATCGCAGTATGGAGGCAGACTGTCATCTATTTTAGATGTAAGAATGAAGGACGGGAATAATAAGAAAATTGAAGTGAATGGCGGGCTTGGACTTTTGTTCAGTCGGTTAAGTGTTGAAGGTCCAATCATTAAAAATAAAGTTTCTTTTATTTTAGCTGCACGCAGAAGTTACTTTGATGTGTTTTTTCCTCTTTCAAAAAACGAAGATATTAAAAACGCAAGGGCTAGTTTTTATGATTACACAGGAAAAATTAATTGGATTATAAATGACAAGAATCGTCTTTATTTAAGTGGTTATTTAGGACGCGATATATTTAAGTTTGGTGGAACAAATGGTTTTGGTTTTAACAATGGAAACGCCACAACAACTTTAAGATACAATCATATTTATAGCAGTAAATTATTTTCTAATGTATCTTTAATTTACAGTAATTATGATTATGAATTAGGTGCAGGAGATAAAGAAGATGGATTTAATTGGCGTGCTAACATTCAAAATGCAATTCTTAAACCAGAATTTACTTATTATCTGAATAGTAAAAACACAATAGTATTTGGAGGAACATTATCTGCATATAATTTTAGGCCAGGAACAATAACCGGTTACAGTAATGGAGAAAAAAGTGAAAGTAGCGGAGAAGACAAACACACTCAAGAAAACAGTATTTATATTGGCAATGAACAAACATTAACAAGCAAAATTTCTGTTCAATATGGTCTTCGATATTCTAATTTCAACTTTATTGGCCCAGGTACTATTTATTATTATGCTGACACTAATATTAATGTTAGGAAAAGATTACTGTCTTCTGAATATTTTAGAACAAACGAACATATTAAAACATATGATAATTTTGAACCGAGGGCTTCAGTAAAATTTGAACTTACTGATTTAAGTTCGTTAAAAGCAAGTTATAATAGAACTGCTCAATACTTGCATTTAATAAGCAATACAACCGCCTCAACACCTTTTGATATTTGGACTCCGAGCACCAATAATATTAAGCCTCAACGTTGTGACCAATTTGCATTAGGTTATTTTAGAAACTTTGGAAAAAATGAAATGTTTGAAAGCAGTGTAGAGGTTTATTACAAAGATTTTCAAAATCAAATAGATTACATTGACGGTGCAAATTTATTGTTAAATAATTTGTTAGAAGCAGAACTAAGAAATGGCAAAGGAAGGGCATATGGAGCTGAATTTTATTTAAAGAAAACCCAAGGGAAATTTACAGGATGGATTAGCTATACATTAGCCCGAACCGAAAGGCTTGTTACATTTATTAATAATAGCGAATGGTATCCAACTAGATTTGACAAAAGACACGATTTGAAATTAGTTGGAAATTATGAGTTTAATCCACGTTGGAATGTGTCGGCAAATTTTGTTTACGGAAGCGGAACGCCTTATACATTGCAAGATATGCGCTATGAAGTGCAGGGATATAATGTTTCACACAATTCTATTGGCAGAAGAAATAACACTAGGATTCCGGATTACCATCGTTTAGATATTTCGGTTCAGCATGAATTAAAGAAACGTTGGAATGGGAAGTATTCTCATAATATAGCAATCTCCGTTTATAATGTTTATGCTAGAAGAAATCCTTTCTCGATATATGTGCAACAGAATCCAGAAAATATACAAAAGTATGAGGTAATACAATTTTCAGTTATTGGTAATATAATACCTTCAATAGTTTACAATTTTAAGTTTTAATACTCAAATAAATTAGTCATGAAATTAATGTTAAAAATTAGAACAACAATATCTGTTATAATTATTTTTATTTTATTAATAGTAATAACTTCTTGCGAAAAGGTTATTGATTATAAAGTATCAGATGGTGAAGTTCAATATGTTATTGACGCTTTCGTTACCAATGATACAGGCGTTCAGACAATTAAACTATCATATTCACAGAATATATTAAATAGCTCAAATGTAAAACCAATATTAGGCGCTACAGTAAAAGTTGTAAACAGAATATTTATACCAGGAGTAATAGACACAAGCAGAACTTTTATATTTAATGACGAGAAAAATGATGGTAACTATATTTGGAAACCAAATCCATCAGATATTTTCCCTTTTGGAATACCCCTTACTCAGTACGATTTAAGCGTAACTATTAAGGGAGAAGAATTTATTGCTACCTCCTTTATGGATAGTACATTAGATATTACGAACGCCATATCTGACACACTTTTAGAAGCCGATAGTTCATTTGGAAGAACAGTACGCAAAGGTTATGTTTTGACAATGAAACCAACAAGGGATTTAGCAGGCAGGCCAAATGGATACTGGTTTAAAACGTTCAGAAATGGAAAATTTTTAAATAGGCCGTCACAACTAAATTTGGCATATGATGCCGCATTTGGGCCTGGATTCGATGGTATTTTTTTCATAGCGCCAATTATTTCAAATCTAACACCCGATACAGTTCGGTTTAACAAAGGTGAAGTCGTTACTGTTGAAGTTCATTCTATTGGTTTGGGGGGCATTTTTTATTTAAATCAGGTTCAAAGAGAAATTCAGAATACTGGAATCTTTGCAAGTCCACCAAGTAATATTAGTTCCAATATAGCAGCAAAAGATAAGAATTCTAAAAGAATAGTGCTTGGCGGATTTGTTGCCTCGGCAGTGAGCAAGGATTCAATTTTAATAAAGTAAATTAATTTACTTTAATTGTTTTTCTAATTCTGAAATTTTATTACTTAGTTCAGGTAATTTTTTGAACATTACATAGCTTCTTTTATAGTCGCCTATCCCAAATGCAGGTGAACCTTGAACTATTTCATTTTCATTTGTAATACTTTGGCTAATTCCACTTTGAGCAGCTATTTTAACTCCGTTTGCAATGGTTAAATGACCTACAATACCAACCTGACCACCAATCATACAATTGGCTCCGATTTTAGTACTTCCTGCAACTCCTGTTTGTGCTGCTATTACAGTGTTTTCTCCAATTTCTACATTATGAGCTATTTGAATTAGGTTATCTAATTTAACTCCTTTTCTTACAATGGTGCTGCCAAGCGTTGCACGGTCAATGGTTGTGTTACTGCCAACTTCTACATGGTCTTCAATAATCACATTACCAATATGAGTTACTTTTGCGTATCCATTTTCCGAACTATTTGGAGCAAATCCAAAACCATCACCACCAATAATAACGCCCGAATGCAAGGTACAATGCTTGCCAATTTCACAATCATGGTAAATCTTTACGCCAGCATAAATTGTTGAATCATCACCAATAATTGTATTGTCACCAATAAATACATTAGGATAAATTTTTACATTGTTGCCTATTCTAACATTCTCACCTAAGTAGGTAAATGCTCCAATATAGCAATCGTTGCCATGTTTTGATGAAGCAGCAATAAAACTAGGTTGTTCAATTCCTGTTTTTGAAAGACGCATTTGGTTATACATTTCAAGTAATTTTGCAAATGCCATTCTTGGATCATCAACCTTTACTAAAGTGGAATGAACTTCAGATTCAGGGACGAACTTTTTATCAACAATAACAATACTCGCTTCAGTTGTATAGATATACTGTATATAATTAGGGTTAGATAAAAAAGACAAAGATCCTGGTTTACCTTCTTCAATCTTTGAAAGAGAAGATACTTTTGCTTCAGGATTTCCTACTACCTCACCATGTAATAAATTTGCTATTTGAGTTGCCGTAAATTCCATTCTCCAAACCTACAAAAGAAATTCAATTCTCAAATGTTCTCAGATTAAATTAAAGTGCAAATAATAATTAGGTTTGTAAGAACTAACAATAGATATATTTGTTAACTGAAATATGAATAAATTAATAGTCGCAGTTACTGGTGCTAGTGGTTCGGTATATGCAAAAACTCTTTTCGATAATTTACAAAATTTAAGTTCTGAAATTGATGATATTGCCATTGTAATGAGTGATAATGCAAAACAAGTTTGGGAGCATGAATTAGGCAATAAAGATTATAATAAATATTCATTTAAGTTTTATGATAAAATGGATTTTAATGCGCCGTTTGCAAGTGGTTCAGCCAGATTCAATACTATGATCATTTGCCCATGTAGTATGGGTACACTTGCCCGAATTGCTACTGGAATTTCAAATGATTTGATAACTCGCGCTGCTGATGTAATATTAAAAGAAAGAAGAAAGCTTATTTTAGTTACTAGAGATACCCCTTTAAGTTTGATTCATATTAATAATATGAAAACAGCAACGGAAGCAGGCGCTATTATTGCACCAGCAACTCCTTCATTTTACAGCATGCCAAAAACTATCGAAGATGTTGCCAATACTGTTAC
>JBEIDK010000034.1:0-24856 GCA_040383485.1 Flavobacteriales bacterium | reverse complement strand
GACCATATCCACATATTAATAGGAATGCGTCCACATCAATCAATCTCTGATTTGATGCAAGATGTAAAAGGCAATTCTTAAAAATGGATAAATGAAAAGAAATTGGTAAAAGGCAAATTTGAATGGCAAGAAGGTTATGGTGCATTCTCTTATGGTAAATCACAAATGAAGGATGTGATTTTGTATATCGAAAATCAAGAGCAACACCATAAGAAGAAAACATTTAGAGAAGAATACCTTGATTTTCTAATAAAATTTGAAATTGAATTTGATGAGAAATACGTCTTCAAGGATTTGGTTTAATTCATTTTCAACCCATTAATAAAATAACATCTCGGCTACCAAACAACCCATGGTGTAAGAATTAGGATTTTTGAGGGTGTAGGTACGCGCCTACAAAACCATTTGCCATTAACAATTATCTTTTATATTTGATTTAATTAAACAAACATTATGAAAAAAATTTACCATCCTATTAGTTTTGAATTTAACCTTTTTTCTATTTCCCCCTTGGGGGACAAAGGGGGCTATTGCCCAATATGTAACAACACCCGACGCAAACTTTGTAACCTGGCTTACTGCAAATCATTCCATTTTTAAAATTCAACAAAATAAATTGTAGGTTACATTACTTTTTAAAATTAAATTTGAAAATAAATTCATCTGAAAATGAACACACAAACACACACAAGCATTACAGAATACTATTCTAAACTATATTTGTTAAAGCAAAATAGGGTTGAAGAAGTTAAAGATTTTATAGACTTTCTGTTGAGTAAACAAGAAGCAGAGCATAAAAAACATAAGCCAGTTTTTGGCTGCGGTAAAGGAACTTTTGAGATGATGCCAAACTTTGATGAACCATTAGATGATTTAAAAGATTACATGTAGTGATGAAAACATTGTTAGACACTCACGCTTTTATTTGGTTTATCGAAGGTAGTAATCAACTTTCTGAAAATGCTAAGGTTTCAATTACAGAAGCCGATGTAAATTATTTAAGCATAGCCTCAATGCTTGAAATAGCCATAAAAGTAAGCATTGGCAGTTTAAAACTGAATATTAGTTTTAACGAGTTGGAGCAAAAAATATTTGATAACGGGTTTTTGTTGCTAAATATTTCATTTCACGATTCGTTGTTATTATCTAATTTGCCTTTTCATCATCGGGACCCATTTGACAGAATTATTATTTCGCAATCTATCAGTAATGAATTAACACTTGTGAGTGCAGACAAAAATTTTAAAAAGTACAATACAAAACTTATTTGGTAACATTATTAAAAAACAAAACTTACAAAACAACTTTGCTACTCATTCAAACAACACAAGTATGAATAAAAAATTTTTACTCCTCTTAATCATCAATCTTTCATTCTTAATTTTTAATTCTGAGAAGATTAAAGCCCAATACGTAACCATACCAGATGCAAACTTTGTAACATGGCTTACGGCTAATTGCCCAGGTTGTATGATTTTTGACCAGATGTATACATCGTGTAATGCGGCTTTGAATACCACAACTGTAGATGTTAGCAATCAGAATATATCTGATTTAACAGGAATTGAATATTTTGTTAATCTTACTAGCTTAAAATGCAATTTTAATAATTTATTAAGTATTCCAACTTTACCTAATTCTCTTCAAACTTTAGAATGTGTTGGCAATCAATTGACCAGTTTACCCACCCTGCCAAATTCACTTACAACTTTGAAGTGTGGTGAAGACCCGTTACAAAATGGTATTCAAAACGCTTATGGAAATAATCTGACAAATCTTCCTGGTTTGCCAAATGGTTTGGAATATTTAGACTGTAGCAAAAATCAGCTAACAAGTTTACCTGTAATACCCAATTCTTTAAAGGTACTTGTTTGCAGTTATAATCCAATAGGAAACTTACCTGTATTACCAAATACATTAACCCTATTAATTTGCAACCAGAATCAATTAAATAGTTTACCTAGTCTACCCGATTCGCTTTACGTTTTAGGGTGTTCATTAAATTACTTAACTGCACTACCCGCCTTACACACAAGAGTTGTAGATTTGAGATGTTTTGGTAATCAGTTAACGAGTTTGCCTCCCCTAATCAGTAATGTACAATACCTAGATTGTAGTTTTAACTTAATATCCAATATTCAGTTCTTACCTAACACTATCTATTCTTTAAATTGTAGAGACAATCAATTAACGAGTTTACCAGCTCTACCCAGCAGTTTAGGCTCTTTAGGCTGTGAAAATAATTTGTTAAGTAATCTACCTACATTACCGACATCACTATCATATCTTAGGTGCGACAATAATCAATTGATTAACTTACCAATATTGCCAAATACTCTGAATTCTTTTTCTTGCAGCAGCAATCAATTAACTAATCTAATTGTTTCACAAAACTCATTTTGTTGTATTAATGATTTTAACTGTAGCAATAATCAATTGTCTAATATTCCATCTGTACCAAATCAAATGTATGCGTATTTCATTTCAAATAATAATATTTCATGCCTTCCAAATTTACCACAAGTATCATGGTTGGGTGACATCTCCAACAACCCCCTTACTTGCGTCCCAAACCAAACCTCTTATAGTTTAGGATTACCATTTTGCACAGATAACGACCCTATCAACAACTCTGGCAATTGCGCGGGTGTAAATATTACAGGCAATGTATATAAAGATTTAGATGGCTTTTGCACTTATGACAATTACGATTGGAAAACAGAAAACATTCCAGTAAAGTTATATGACAACCAAAGTAATTTACTTGCAATGAGTTACACCATTAACGGTGTATATAGTTTTTCAGCGCTGCAACCCGATAGCTTCAAAGTAATAATAAATGATGTGGCTTTGCCTTTGGATATGGGTTGTGGGCAAGCAAATAACCAAACAGTACAGTTAGATTCTGCCAATCAAACCATAGCCAATATTAATTTTCCTGTGGTATGTGATTCTGCTTTTGATATGCAGGTTCATGCTGTAACCCGCCAAGGTTGGGTTTTTCCAGGGCAAGTGCATACTGTAAATACTAATTTGGCAAATGATGTTAATTGGTATAATTTGAATTATAGTAATTCTACTTATTCAGGCACAGTAACCATAAATATTAACGGCCCTGTTACTTATGTTGCACCTGCTGTTGGAGCATTGACACCTCAAGTAAGTGGTAATACGTTTACTTATACTATTTCTGATTTTGATAGCATTTCACTAACTTCTTTTGGTTTGCAATTAGCGACAGATACTACCGCACAGACTGGGCAACAAATATGTGTAAATGTTGCAATTGCAACTACACCAACTGATGCCGATACGACAAATAACACTTACACTTTTTGCTACAATGTTATAAACTCTTATGACCCTAACATGAAGGAAGTGTATCCTACAAATGTATTGCCTGGCTACAACGATTGGTTTACATACACCATACATTTTCAAAATACCGGTACTGCGCCAGCCTTCAACATCCGCTTGCGCGATACATTAGATACACAACTAGATTTAAATACGTTTGAGTTTTTAGGAGCTTCGCATACTGCTACCACCGCTTTAAATGGCAGGATGTTAAATATACGCTTCAACAACATTATGTTGCCTGATAGCACCAGCAATTACCAAGGCAGCATGGGCTATTATCAATACAGAATAAAACCCTTGCAAAATTTACCAAATGGTTCTAACATTAAAAACACAGCATACATTTATTTCGATTATAATCCGGCCATTATAACCAACACAACACAAAATAATTTTGATGTACTAACAAGCAACCGCGTCATTGCGAGGAGGAACGACGAAGCAATCTCTATTTTTCCAAACCCAAGCAGTGGTATCTTTACTTTAAACACATCCACAACTATAAAGACTGTTGAAGTTTTTAATATAATGGGCGAAAGCGTATTGCAACAAACTACTGGTAACAAAATCAACATCAGTAGTCAACCAAAAGGCATTTATTTTGCAAAAGTAAACGGTGAGTTGGTGGTTAAGTTGGTGAAAGAGTAAAAGAAACTAATACTATAATAACATTCTTGTTTGAGTTAGCTTTATAAATAAAAAAGAGTCATCGAAATTCAATGACTCTTTTTTAATATGATAAAATTTATAATTCTAATTCATTCCAGTTGCTCCTCCGCCCAAATTATTCATATCAAATACACTGCTAAAAGTATCTTTAAACGCAAAGCCTTTTACTAATGCACTTTTGGTCAGTTTTTGTCTAGTAGCAAAACAAAAGTATAATCAAATTGGTATAAAAGTATAATCCAAAGGCTATATTTAAAAAGTAGCCTATCATTAATTAAAATTTCATACTAAATCCTTTTCATAACGGAGATGATTTTTTTTGTTGTGTGTAAAATGTATTTTTACAAAAAATAAAATAATGGCACACATCACATTAGAAATAAAAGACAATTCTCAAATCCCTTTCTTTATGGAACTTGTGAAGAATTTGAAGTTTGTAAAAAAAGTAGAGGTTGATGAAAAAACTATGTCAAAACAAGAAGTTTTGGATGGTTTAAAAGAAGCAGTTGCTGAATTGAATGAGATACTTGCAGGCAAAAAAAAAGGTAAAGACGCTTTTCATTTTTTGAATGAATTATAAAATTATTTCTCTTAAAAGTTTTGAAAAGGATGCCAAACGACTTTTCAAAAAATATCCATCCATCAATTCTGATTTGCGAACTCTGTTCGAAGATTTGCTTGTTGCACCAACACAAGGTATTCCGCTAGGAAAAGACTGCTATAAAATAAGAATGGCAGTTGCATCTAAGGGGAAAGGAAAGTCGGGAGGAGCAAGAGTATTTACATGCGTAAAAATTGTACACACTACAATTTATTTACTCACAATAATTGATAAATCAGAAGCCGATAATATAACTGATGCAGAACTTTTAAAGTTGCTGTCAAAAATTGGTAAGTAGTATTTGATTTTTTATATCATTGTTACAATTAAAAATGTAGCAATTGAATATCTCTACCTAATTCATACCACTACCTCCACCTAAATTATTCATATCAAACACACTGCTAAAAGTATCTTTAAACGCAAAGCCTTGTACCAATGAACCTTTTACAAGCTTTAATATTTTTAAAACACAAAGCCACCAGTGACACTAAAATACTTTTCGTCTTTGAATTTAGCAGATTCTGTTGATCCCTTAATTTGTATTTCGGGTAAGTT
This sequence comes from Flavobacteriales bacterium, assembly GCA_040383485.1. Lineage (GTDB taxonomy): Bacteria > Bacteroidota > Bacteroidia > UBA4408 > UBA4408 > JBEIDK01. The sequence continues at coordinate 19,668 of JBEIDK010000034.1, read as the reverse complement.
GTATTCTCCAGTTTTGTTAACAATTGAACTTCCATTAATACTTTTTGGATATACATTAATAGTTCTATTAACAGTTGCATTTATGTAGTTTCTATTTATCAACCCTAAATTAAAATTCCCATACAAATGTTTCAATCTAAAACCAAAGCCTGTACCTACTTGAAATAAATACAAACTTGATTTTACTTTCATATCAATGGTATTCTCTCCAACGTTATTTCCATTAATTTGTTTGCCATATTGCCTGTTAATCATCATATCTTTGCGAACATTAAATATGCTAAAATCAATAATTGGATAAAATGCCCAATGGCTTAATTTATCAAAAAAACTAAACGCATTTAAGGTGTAGTTTAATCTTGTATAAACATCATTAGATTTATAAATAAATGAGGAATTTAAAAGCGTTGGATTGTACTCAGAATTGTCAATATCAAAATAATCGCGCTTTGCAACAGAAATATAAAGAATGTTGTGCTTTTTAGAAATACTGCCAAACGAAAGCAAATTAATTAAAGATGGCGAAACTCTTGTAAATGCTGCTAATTGAAAGTATGTTTCGTTATTATAAATGTCCTTTTCATCAAAGAAGTAATCAATATAACCACCAAATTTTTGAGTAGATGTTCCTATAAATAAACTATATTTTTTATTTGATTTGTTAATTGTTTTATTCTTAATTGTATCTGCATTATTAAGTAGTTTAAAAACCTTGGATGTATTATAATTTAACCCTACATAAATTGAATTATAATTTCCTCCTGAATGTGTATTTTGTAAATGTTGAAAACCAACTAATAGTTTTGAGTTGTCATTCACTTCATACATTATTCTCAAATCTAAATTAATATCAGGTTGCAAGCCAGATAAATCGGGAGCAAAACTATTGTTATTTCCATAATTAGTTTCAATACGAGTATCATTGTTATTAATATACCCAAAACCAATGATGCCTGATAGCCAAAATTTTTTCTTTACACAATAATTATATCCACCAAATGCTGAAGGATAAATGCTTCTCTTAATATATTTGAAATTATATTCTTGAGTTTTTATATAGCTTTCATCTAGACCAAATCCACCAAATAAATTCCCTAAAGCAATACCATATCTTCTTGAATATGGCGTTACTAATCCATTATTATTTTGAAACTTTACGCCAAAATTTTGTTCGTAAAAAAATGCTGGCTTTGGAAACGTAAAACCAAATTGAGAAAAAGATTTCTCACAAATCATTAGTAAAATGAATGTGAACGCTAGTTGGTATTTTATTTTTTGATTGTTCAGTATTTCAAAAATTTGTATAAAAATAGCAATTTAGTTTTTCTAATTCATCCCACTACCTCCGCCCAAATTATTCATATCAAACACACTGCTAAAAGTATCCTTAAAAGCAAAACCTTTTACCAATGCGCTTTTGGTAAGCTTAGCATATTCTGCCAATCCATGAATAATCAGTTCTGCAAAAAACAAGGTGTCGCGTAACTCTTTGCTCTCGGTGTGTTTGCGCACCAAATCAATTAGCCCAGGCACTGTTTGCAATAATTTGGAGTATTCTTCGTCCTTTAAAGTATGCAACAAATCTAATGTGCCTCCGTTTGTAAACCAATCTAATATTGGTTTGTACGGATTGTCTTGTGCTTTCTTTTTAAGTTTTTCTGGAGATGGAAAAAATTCGTTGAAACGCGATTTGATTGCTTTGCCCAACAAGTGTTGTGCTACAATTTGAGAACCTTCTTGTTCGCCTTCATACACCAACTCTACCTTACCAGTAATTGCAGGAATTACTCCAACAAAATCAGTAACACGTATTGATGTATTGTGTTCGTTATTAATGATAGCACGACGCTCAGCAGTGCTCACTAAGTTTTCATACGCACTAATACTCAAACGTGCCGACACTCCACTTTTCGCATCCACGTATTCGCTACCTCTTGCCTCAAAAGTGATTTGCTCTAATAAATTTAAAGCTTCATTGGTAGTGTTTACTAACTTTTTTTGAGTGTCAGTAATCTTTGCTTCTTGTTTTGTAATCATTGCCGACTGCAAAATATCAGTTGGATAATGCGTCAATATTTGACTACCAATTCTGTCTTTAAGAGGTGTTACAATACTTCCACGATTGGTGTAATCTTCGGGGTTGGCAGTAAAAATAAATTGAATATCCAAAGGCAAACGTAATTTAAAGCCACGTATTTGCACATCTCCTTCTTGCAAAATATTAAACAATGCCACTTGTATTCTAGCTTGCAAATCGGGCAGCTCGTTAATAACAAAAATATGTCGGTTACTACGCGGTATCATTCCGTAATGTATCACGCGTTCATCAGCAAAACTCAGTTTCAAATTCGCAGCTTTAATAGGGTCAACATCACCAATTAAATCTGCAACTGAAACATCAGGTGTTGCCAACTTTTCAGAGTAACGTTCGTTGCGATACATCCATTCAATAGGTGTATTGTCACCCATTTCTTTTATTAAATCAACAGCGAAATTTGATATCGGATTTAGTGGGTCATCATTTAGCGGACTGCCTGCAACAACAGGAACTTTTTCGTCTAACAAGTTGACCATTTGGCGTGCTATACGTGTTTTTGCTTGTCCGCGTAGGCCTAATAAATTGATGTTGTGCTTGCTTAAAATGGCACGTTCTATTTCAGGAATAACCGTGTCTTCGTACCCAACAATTCCTTCAAAAACGTTTTCGTGCTTTTGTAGCTTCGCAATTAAATTATCACGCAATTCTTCTTTTATACTTTTTGGCTTGTAGCCTGATTCTATTAGTTGTTTAAGTGTCATAAAGCTGTGTATTTTATTCCTTTATTCTGCTACAATTCCGCAGAACCCATCTCAAATAGATAGGTGAGCATTACTCACGAAGGATTTTTATTTATAATTTATAATTATGTTTCTAAAATCTATATTCTAAATACTACCTACTAAACTCTAAGCACTATCTAACTGTTTTTTTTCTGTTTCTGGTGTAATCTTCAAATACATATTCGCCGAGTCCTTTAAGGCTGCTGTAAAAGGCTTTGCCTCCATTTGTTTTAGTAAACTCTGCAACAAATTCTTGTAAATAAGGGTCTCTAGCAATCATAAAGGTAGTTATAGGTATTTTTAATCGCTTGCATTGTGCAGCGTAGTTCAAAGTTTTGTTGATGATTTTTCTATCTAACCCAAAGCTATTCTGATAGTATTGGTCACCTTCTTTTAAGCAAGTTGGCTTGCCATCGGTAATCATAAAAATTTGTTTGTTGCTGTTCTTTTTCCTACGCAACATTTCCATTGCTAACTCAAGTCCTGCAACGGTATTGGTGTGATATGGACCAACTTGTAAATAAGGTAAATCCTTCAGTTGTACTTGCCAAGCATCATTACCAAACACAATTATTTCTAAACTATCTTTCGGATACTTTGTAGTAATTAGCTCTGATAAAGCCATTGCTACTTTTTTTGCAGGCGTTATTCTATCCTCGCCATACAAAATCATTGAATGAGAAATGTCAATCATTAACACAGTTGCAACACTACTATTGTGTTCGGTTTCTAACACTTCTAAATCATTCTCGGTAAGCATAAAATTTTCTACACCATTATTTATTTGGGCATTGCGCAAGCTCTCTGTAATAGCAATATTTTCTGGCATGTCGCCAAACTCATAAGGTTTTCGGTCTGCTCCATAATCATCACCAATACCATTGTAGTTTGTTTTATGGTTTCCTTTTCTTGACTTTTTTAATTTCCCAAATATTTGTTCTAATGAAGATTGGCGAATGCTTTGTTCCGTTTTTGAGGTAATGGAAAAACTACCTTCTTCATTGTCTTTCTTCAGATAACCCTTTTCTTTCAAATCATTTATAAAATCACCAATGCCATAACCTTCCGAAGTAATATTATATTGCTTATCTAACTCTGTAAGCCAGCTGAGGGCCTCTTGCACATCGCCAGAGGTATGCACCAACAACTCTTTAAAAATGTCGAACATGGTATCGAAAGGTGGTTTCCCCTTTTCTCCCTTGAAATTACTAAATCTAAATCCTAACATTTGTGATACATTTCTGTGATTAACAAAAGTAATATATAATAGTTTAGGTTAAAGAGGCTAATATTAATTGGTGTTAAATGGCAAGAAAAACTAAATGCGAAACGACTTTCCTTCAATTGCTAATTCACAATTTGCAAAAATAGTTTTTGCTTCATTTTTAAAGTCTTCTAAGTCCTTATAACGGGCAGAAAAATGGCCTAATAATAATTTCTTTACTTGAGCCATCTGAGCGATTGTTGCGGCTTGTTTCGCTGTTGAGTGGTAAGTTTCTGAAGCTCTTTCTTTTTTATCTTCAAGAAAAGTAGATTCATGATATAACAAATCAACACCATTAATTTGTTCAATAATAGTTGGCTCGTAAATAGTATCGCTGCAAAAGGCGTAAGTTCTTTGAGGCAGTGGATGATTAGTTAACTTCTCATTTTCTATTACTCTTCCTGTTTCGTCAATAAAATTTTCACCATTTTTTATTGCAACAATTTGTGGAGGTGTTAAATTATAAACTTCAATCAACTCCTTTCTAATTGTTCTTTGCTTTGGTTTTTCCCTAAACAAAAATCCACAACAAGGAATTCTATGTTTTAAAGGAATTGTTTCAACAGTGAGTTTTTCATCTTCAAAAATTATTTTTGACTCTTTTGGATTATGGAAGTGATATTTTAGTGGATATTTTAGCCAAGTATCAGAATGCTTGAATTGTAGGTCTAATATTTCTTTTAATTGAGGAGTGCAGTATAAATTTATTTCATGTTTTATATCAAGCAAATGCAAACTCGACAACAACCCTATCAGGCCAAAATAATGGTCTCCATGCAAATGACTAATAAGTATGTGGTTTATTTTATTCATTCTCAAACCATTTTGTCGAATGCGCGATTGTGTTCCTTCTCCGCAATCAATTAAAAAATAACGTTCGTTAAAATTTAAAAACTGGGATGTCGGATTTCTTGCAGAAGTTGGAGTAGCACTACTACTGCCTAAAATGGTTAGTTCAAACATTTAAAATACTACTCTTTTTACATTAGACATATCAATTTAAAATAAATTCCTGAAAAATAAATTTACCATTTACGGCTTTCAATAACCGTTTTGGTTGATAAAATAAATATAGAAATTAAGCCAATAAAATAAATAACATCTCGAGTATCAATAACGCCCCTACTCATTGAAACATAATGTGTATTCATACTTAAATTCAAAAACAGAAAATCAAATCCTTTTAGCGCTTTTATTTCTGCTAAGCTATCGAAGCCTAAAAAACATATATAGCATAGCAGTACAGCAATTACGAATGATATAACTTGATTGTCGGTTATTGATGAAGTAAAAGTACCTATGGCTACAAATGCAGCCCCTAACATCACTAACCCAATATAACTTCCCCACATTCCGCCAGTGTCTATGTTGCCCGAAGGACTCCCAAATTTGTGAACTGTAACATAGTAAATCAATGTTGGCACCAACGAATAAATAACCAAAATAGTACCTGCAAAATATTTTGCCAAAATAATTTGCATTTCAGTAATCGGACTTGTTAATAGCAACTCCATAGTTCCACTTCTTTTTTCTTCAGCAAAACTACGCATTGTAATTGCTGGAATTAGGAATATATATAAATAAGGAGTTATGCTAAATAGCCCATCAATATTGGCGTATCCAGCATCAATAACATTACTTTCGCCAGGCAAAACCCACATAAATAAACCCATAAATGCCAGAAAAATAATAATAACTATATAGCCAGTTAAGGAACCCAAAAATGCACTAATTTCTTTTCTTAGCAATGCTAACATGTTCAATCGAGTGTTATTATGAGGAACAAACATAGTAAAAATGTACTGAAACAATAATGTTAAAGGTCTATTTGAAATTTAAATTCTAAAATTAATTGCTAGTGTAACTCTATGATCATAATCCTTTAAATCAGGACGCCAAGGCAATTTTGTATTGGGACCATTTACCCAACCAGAAGGAGAAGTTGTGCCACCATGCCCTGCAAAGTAGGGCATGTTAGCTTTTCTATATCCATACTCAAAACGAAAGGTAATATGGTCGTTTGGCATAATATCAAAAGTTGCTGTGGCTTGTAATATTCGTATCGGCTTGTAAGGATCCTTAATAAAAACGTCCGTATAGTCATTGGGTATTACTGGAGAAGGGATAAGACTTAAATACTCGCCTCCATTTGCTACATAATCACCACGTAAGGTAAATGCAAATTTATTATTGTTAAACCATATTCTATTGGCTATTGCTGTGCCATACATAAAGTCTTGGTTGGCTGTAATTGTGTCATTTGCCTCTTCTCCTTCCTGAAACCCAAAATGATTGTTAATGCTAAATGCCATCTGAGAAATTCCATGTGCATTAGGATTATTAAAATACCTTACAACTAAACTGTTGTCATGATGAAATCTAATCCTGTTGCTTTGATTGCCTAATGTGTCTGGACTAAAGGTATCTTTTCCGTAATAAAAATTAGCGGCAATTTGAGTATTTGTATTTGGTCTGTACATATTTGAAATACCTATACCAGGACTTTTGCTATAGCTATTATAGGTTTGCCAACCATTAACCAACCAAAGTTCTGCCCTATATTTTTTTGTTGGAAATACTTGTATCCTAGCACCTTGAAAGTAAAATGGGGTAAAGTCACTACAAAGACTACGTTGGTAGCACCAGTTTTCTTGGGTAATGTAACTCTCCAAACCAATAAAACTAAGCATTATTCCCATTTCAACATTAATGCCATACCACTTTTTAAAATGGTAACCTGCAGTACCTTCTCGAATATATTTTAAATTATTTGTACTTGTATTTTGCCCTCTATAAACTGAAGGGTCTAAGTCGTTAATTATATTCAATGAAGACCCATATTGCAAGTAAATTTTTCCAATAATATTCTTATAATTTGTCTCTATACCTATACTTGCTGAGCTAACAACAAACTCATTACTCCTTCCCATAGAGGTAGATATTGTTTGAGTATTGTCAATAGGATTAGCGAAATTATAATTGAAGTAAGTATCTAAAAATGCGCCTCCAGTAATAATCGTTTCTTTTGTCGTTTTATCTTGGAATATTAATGGGAAATTCTTTTGTCTATTCTGACCATTAATCCATGAAATATCTATACCATCAAAAGGTATTTTATTTAATGTATCAGATTGCGCAAATAAAAAAGTAGTAACAAAACTTACTATAATTAGGGTACCGAAAAATCTCATCATTTATTTTCTCGAAAAATAAACCTTTATTACAAATAAATTAAACCCAATATTTAAATATGATAAAACGCATATTTAATTAACTCAATTGGAGTTTATTTTTGACGCTAATTTGTCTTTACAAACTTTAAAGACTTAACTTTATTATTGTAATTTATTTTTAGGAAATAAACACCATCAGATAAACTTGACAAATCAAGATTTTCGTGAATGAAATGACCCTGATTAGAGATTTGATTTAAGTAAACATCTTTTCCCGAAACATCAAATATTTGAATAAATACATTATTGCTATTTTTAATATCTAAAGTTACTATGTCCCTAACAGGATTTGGATAAATGTTAAAACCTTCAAGAATATCTTGATTTGTAAGTCCAGTAAACAAGTAGTTAAATCCAGCTGAGGTGTCCGAAATACAACCATTGTTATTAGATAATAACACAGAATAAATAGCATTATTAATTGGTTGTATACTTTGAGTTGAAAATTGAGTTAAAAGTCCATCGGCAAACCACATATAATTATCTGCAACAACATTTGCTGTTAATGTTCCGCTATTATTATCATAACTTATAACAGGATTTGCAGGTGTTTGAGATGATGTAATACAATATGAATTGCTTGTTGCTGCACACCCATTAATATCGCTTATGGTTAAATTCAAGCAGATAGCATTGCTAATTGTTTGGGTTGCTGAATTTATGCTATTGCTCCATAAATAATTTATACCGCCTACTGGACATGTATTACAACTAACTATTGAAGTTTCTCCTAAACACAATGCTGAATCGGTACTAACAATATTTGGGGTTGGCACACCAGGTAAATAATTTACACAAAAAGGAGATGATGATGCAGTGCAGCCATTAATATCAGTTGCGGTTACTGTATAACAACCAGTATTTGTAATAATCCTAGTCTGACTAGTTAAACTATCGCTCCATAAATAACTGATAGCCGGAGAAGAGTTAACTAATATATTTGTTCCAGGGCATAAATTATTTGGTACATTACCAGATATAGTAGGAATAGTTACATTATATTGGTTTACAATTATGCTTGCCGTACTTTCGCAACCATTTATATCAGTTACAATTACAGAATTATTGCCTATGCTACCAATAATTGATTGAGACATTTGACCATTATTCCATAGATAACTAGCTCCACTACTTGCAACTAAGGTATCTGTTGAATTTGGGCAAACATCAGCACTGCCAGTTATTGTTGCTTGGTTAACGATATGAACTACTAAATTAAATGCTACTGATTGCAAACTATTTGATCCACTACAGAAAAATCCTGTCACTATATAATTTCCTGAAGTTGAAATATTAATGCTAGAAGTTACTTCACCTGTATTCCATAAATAACTTGCAAATCCACTTGAAGCATTTAAAACAATACTATCGCCACTGCATATTGTGTTGCTATTTGCTGTAATGACAGGTGCTGTTGGAGAAGGAATATTTGTAATATTCAAAACTGTTGATGGGTTACTAGTACATCCATTTGCATCTGTAACCGTTACAGTATAGTTGCCTGGAATAAGAGTAGAAATGGTTTGAGTTGTTTGTGAATTACTCCACTGATAGGCTGTGAATCCAGCCGGGGCATTTAAAGTAATAGGATTAGATGCACAAATTATAGTGCTACTTGCTGCTATTGTTGGTGTAACAGGCAATGGATTTATAGTTATTGAAATTGGCTGTGAAACTGCACTTTGACACCCAAACTGATTGGTAATTTGAACAGAATAACTACCTGAATTTATTATTGAATTGGTTTGTGTTGTTACTCCATTACTCCATAAATAAGCATTTGAAACAGGAGTAGTTAAAGTTACTGTTTGTCCATCACATACGGTTGTGTTACCAATAGCAGAAACCACTGGAGTTATTGGTGTAGGGTTAACTATAACAGAAGTTGGCAAGGATGTATTCGTACAAAAATTTGCATCCACTACAGTAACTGTATAATTCCCAGATTGGAGCACACTAATTTGTGCGTTCGTAGAGCCTGTACTCCAAGACTGAATACTTACATTCGTATTAGCAGTTAATGAAATACTATCGCCATTACAAAAAGTAAGTGAGCCATTTGCAATAATTGTTGGAATATTTGGTAATGAATTAATAATAACATTTCCAACTGTACGATTGGCGCTTTCGCAACCAAGTGCACTAATTGCAGAAACAAAATAACTTGTATTTTGAGTTAAAAAAGGCGTTATGTAACTACTTCCTGAAACTCCTGAGATTATTGAATTTCCTGTAGCGGAGCTATACCATGCATACAAATTGCTTCCCGCAGCTTGTATTGAAACTGTTCCGCTTCCGCATCTCGAAACACTTGTTACTGTTGGTGATGATGGTAAAGGATTTACAGTTGCAATTACTTGTGTTCTAGTAATGCTTTCACAATTATCTGCACTTAATATACTAACATAATAACTTGTGGTTGAACTTAAAATTGGTGTAGTGTAGGTTGCGTTATTAGCATTGCTAATAGCATTACTACCTGTAGCGGCATTATACCAAACGTAACTTGAATTGTTTGCTGCTCCAGAAGCATTTAGAGTCATAACACCTTGACCGCAAACAGACGCTCCTGTTGTTACTGGAGCGGCAGGGAGATTATTTATAATAGCAGTTGCAATTTCACGGGAACCACTTTCGCACCCAAGTGCTGAAATAGCAGAAACGTAATAGGAAGTTGTTGTACTTAAAAAAGGTGTTGTATAAGAAGATGTTGTAGCCCCTATTATTTGAGTATTGCCTGAAGCACTTGAATACCATTGATATGATACATTGCTAGTTGAACTTGTCGCAAATAAACTTAAAATGCCACTGCCACATATAGTATCATTAGTAGTTACAGGTGATAAAGGCAGTGCATTAACTGTTGCTGTGCCGCTTGTTCTAATGTTACTTTCGCATCCAGCTGCACTTATTGTAGCAACATAATAGATGGTAGTATTATTTATATTTGGAGTAGTATAAATAGCATTGATAGCGCCATTGATAGCCGTATTGCCATTTGCAGAAGAAAACCACTGATATGTTTCACCTATATTAATTGGAGACGCTGTAAGTGCAACGGATCCATTACCACATATCGAGGCAGAAGCTACTGCTGAAGGAGCAGAAGGAATATTATTAATGGTTGCTGTTACCGGCGTTCTAACTAAGCTTTCGCAGTTTCCAATACCGATAATTGTAACATAATAAATGGTAGTTACTGATAAGTTAGGTGTAATGTAGCTTGATGAATTTGCACCAATTATAGCATTCCCGCCACTTTGACTTGTATACCAATTATATGTCTGTCCTCCATTTGCTGATAATGTTACTGACCCATTACCACATCTTGATGCACCTGCAACACCAGCATCCGCTGGTATTGAATTTATTGTAGCAACTACTAACGTCCTATTTGCACTTTCACAATTATTAGTATTAATAATCGTTACGTAATAATTTGTAGTTGCAGAAATTGATGGAGTAGTATAATTCGAAGAGTTAGCGCCAGATATTGAAGTATTACCATTTGCCGAAGTATACCATTGGTAAGAACTGCCAAATGTAGCTCCACTCGCCGAAATTGAAACTGTACCTGGTCCGCAGCGTGCACCCGAATTTCCTGATGCATCATTTGGTAAAGAATTAACAGTTGCAATCGCAGGTATTCTGGTGGCGCTTTCACATCCTAAGGCGCTTATTGACGATACAAAATATGTTGTAGTTACATTAATATTAGGAGTAATAAAAATTGAATTTGTGTCGTTTAGAAAGGCATTTGCTCCGGTTGCGCCTGCATACCACTGATATGACCCATTAATTGAAGTATTTGAGGCAACTAAGGTAGCTTGCCCATTACCACAAAGGCTAGAGCCAACTGCTGATGGAGCATTTGGTAACGATTCAACCACAACAGTTATTGTTGCCCTCTGTCCTTCACAACCCAAAGAGTTTGCTATACAAGGATAGTACGATGTAGTAGCAGTTAGTAATGGAGTTGTAAAAGAATTGCTTGTTACTCCCGCAATAGGAACTACTCCATTTAATGTATTATACCATCTGTATGAATCACCAATAGACGCACCTTGTATAAAAATTGATGTAGTGCCACTTCCACAAATGTGTAAATCAGTAGCTGCAGTTATGGTAGGAGTAGATTGTGGTGGAATACTTACAGTTGCCGTAACTAAAGTTCTATTTGCACTTTCGCAACCATTTTGCCTTACAATTGCAACATAATAATTTGTTGTTGTTGTTAAATTTGGTGTCACAAAATTTGAAGATGTTTGACCAATAATTGGACTTCCGCCTGTTGATGAAGTGTACCAAGCATATGTTTGATTATTTTGTGCACCGCTAGCAATCAAGTTAGCTGAGCCATTTCCGCAAATTACTGCACCGGTTGCAGTTGCATTATTAGGGATGGTGCTCACAAACACTGTTGCAGAATCCAAGAGTTCTAAATCAGGGCAATTTTGTGTACCGCTTGCATTTACATATACCTCATTCAAACCTAAACTTAAATTGAGAGAAGGGATAAACAAAGTTGTATCACCTCCTTGAGATAATATTGGACTGCCTACAAGGACACCGTTAATTTTGGCTTGATATACAACACCTGCTTGTGTATTTCCTAATTCTACTTCAGCTCCATTTCCATTACAAACAAATCCTCCACTTACGCTCACATTTTGATCTTGAGTGCCCGTTATAGTTACTATCGAGGTGTCGTTTAGTTGAGTAGCTGGACAACCATTTTTGGTAACTTTTATTACTATATTATTATTGCCATAGTTTAATGCATTACATAGCATAGTTAACGAAACATTCTGACCAGCTATACCCGATATGCTTGCTCCTACTGGAGTTTGTCCGAAAAAAGGCTGATAAAAAGTGTTTGCTTCACTATTTTGTAACGTGAGCGATACTGTATTTCCTTGACCGGCACAAGCGGTAGCATCACTAACAGATATATTTGGATTGGGAGGCACACATGGTGGAGGAGTATATTTAAAAAGTTCACGTCCAACTACACCATCATTCGCAGGAAAATAAAGAGTTCCATTCATCGGCACAAATCCTCCTGCATCACTACTAATTGCACCAAGAGCCATATCAGAAATTAGGATTGTGCCAGAAGCTGTGCCATCACTTCTGTACATTTCTGCTCCGGTAGTTGCTGTAGTTGCTCTAAAGTAAAGTACGTTATTGTATTGCGCCATTGCAGTTGGATTGCTACTACTGCTGCCAGGGTTAATGTCTGAAAGCATAAATGTTCCGTTACTTGTTCCATTACTTGTCCATAATTCACTACCAAAAGCACCATCATTGGCATTAAAGTATAACTGCCCATTTACAACAATTGGACTGGTTAAATTAGAACTACCATTGCCGATATTTATATCCTTCACTAAAATAGTTCCCGCATTTGAGCCATCAGTTTTCCATAATTCGTAACCCGTACTTGGAGTAAATGCATTAAAAAAAATATTGCTACCAGACAATGTAAAGCCACTTGGATTTGATGAAGAGCTTCCTTGATTTATATCTTTAACCAATACGGTTCCAGAACTTGTGCCATCACTTTTCCAAATTTCGCCTCCTTGATTTGCAGTCTCCGCAGAGAAATATAAAGTTCCATTAATGTTTGAAAACGAGTTGGGGTTCGAAGAGTTAAATCCTAAATAAATATCCTTAACCATTACTGTTCCTGCTGCTGTTCCATCGCTCTTCCAGAGTTCTACACCATTGAAACCATCGTTTGCTTGAAAAAAAAGAGTCCCATTTACATTAGTTAGGTATGCTGGAGAACCGTTGCCGCTGCCAGCCCATAAATCCTTCACCATTGTTGTTCCTAAACTCGTGCCATCAGTTCTCCAAAGTTCAATACCATCAACACCATTGGTTGCAGTAAAATAAACAAAATTGCCAACCACTGTTAAACCAGTTGGGTTAGCGTCATTACTTCCAGAATTAATATCAGCAACTATGGCTGTTCCTAAATTTGTTCCGTCACTTTTCCAAATTTCAAATCCATTGGTGCCATTATCGGCAACAAAAACTAAAGTCCCATTTAAGTTTACAAAAAACTGACAGCTGCTGCCTGTTCCACTTGAGGTGTTAATGTCTTTTACGATTATTGTTCCATTTGTTGTACCATCGGTTTTATACAGCTCTGTTCCGTTAAAACCGTTATTGGCTCCAAAAAAAAGTGTGTTGCCAATATTTAATAAACCATATGGACCGCTACTGTTACTGCCAGTTCTAATATCTCTTACTAAAATAGGACTTTGAGCCTGCACAGATGAAAAGAAACAAATTGCAGAAAATAGAATAAGAAAGGAATAGTGTATTTTTTTTATCATAATATATAATGTTCTCATACTTAATATTTCAAATATAGTTTAATCATTATTAGTTACGAAATAAGAAGCATTTAGGGTCAAACTAAGAGCAAAATAAATTTTACTTCGGTCAATTCTAATTCACCATCTAAAAATCATTATTGTTATCAACTAATCTTTAGCCCAGATTCCGCATTAGAAATTCTATCACAACGCAAAACACCTTCAAAATATGAAGCAAACAACTTTTTCTCATGCATGATATATTTATTATGATTTATTCGTAAAAGTTAATATTTTATTGAGCTTTAGCGTTTCACTACGAGCCTTTAACGTGTAATCTGGGTTTAAATAAATTAAAAGCAATTAATAGAGTTTCGGTAATAAATAATATTTCATTAAACAAGCTAATGAAAACTTGAAATCTTTATTTGATAATATATAAAAACGCTTATTTTTGCGTGGCAATACAAAAAATTTGTGTTTTTAATATGGCTAAAGTTACAATAGACGATGTTGAAATAGATGTTCCAGATGGCACCACCATCCTAAACGCTGCACGCATGATTGGCGGAGATTTAGTGCCTCCTGCCATGTGTTATTATTCTAAACTAAAAGGTAGTGGCGGAAAATGTCGTACTTGTTTGGTTGAAGTTGCCGCTGGTTCAGCAAAAGACCCAAGGCCAATGCCAAAGTTAATGGTTTCATGTTCAACAACAGTACAAGATGGTATGGTTGTAAAAAATCTTACCTCACCAAAAGTACTGGAAGCTCGTAAAGGTGTAGTTGAGTTTTTATTAATTAATCATCCTTTAGATTGCCCCATTTGTGACCAGGCAGGTGAATGTGATTTACAAAATCTTGGCTACAAACATGGTCTTTCTAAAACAAGATATGAGGAAGAACGTCGCACTTTTGATAAAATTGATATTGGAGATAAAATACAATTGCACATGACAAGGTGCATTTTGTGTTATCGTTGCACTTATGTTGCTGACCAACTAACCAATAATAGGGTACATGGTGTAATTAACAGAGGAGATGCTGCCGAAATAAGTACATACATTCAGAATGCCGTTGAAAATGAGTTTTGCGGAAACATGATTGATGTATGCCCTGTAGGTGCGCTTACCGATAAAACTTTTAGGTTCAAACAAAGGGTTTGGTTTACAAAACCTGTTGATGCGCATCGCGATTGCGAAAAGTGCTCAGGTAAGGTAACCTTGTGGTACAAAGGTGATGACGTATTAAGGGTAACTGCTAGAAAAGATAATTACAATGAAGCAATAGAATTTATTTGTAATACTTGCCGTTTTGAGAAAAAAGCTACCACAGATTGGGTTATCGACGGGCCAACAAAAGTTAAACGAACTTCAGTTATTTCACAAAATCATTATGAGCAAATTGATTTAAATAAGTTACGTTTGGATGTTGAACGTCAAATTAGAAACCAAATTGGTAAAAAAGACATTAGTGAGAAATATTCTCAATCACAACTTACCGAAAAGGAAATGGAAACCGTTATCAATGAACAAAAACAACTAGGCGCTTATCGCGGATAATAAAGTTACTTATGACAGCATTTATATTATACAAATTTTTATTGGTTGTTATTGTTTTTGCCATATCGCTTGGCATTGCAGCATACTCAACTTATGGCGAACGAAAAGTTGCAGCATTTATGCAAGACCGCATGGGGCCAAGTAAGGCAGGCCCTTGGGGAATCATGCAGCCATTGGCTGACGGTGTAAAAATGTTTATGAAGGAAGAAATTATTCCAGATGTGTCAAATAAATGGTTATTTATTCTTGGCCCATGCATAGCAATGACTACTGCTTTGATGACGGGTGTTGTTATTCCTTGGGGTAAAGATTTAACTATTAATGGCGTTGCCTATCCTTTACAAATTACTGATATTAATATTGGTGTTTTGTACATTTTTGGTGTAGTTTCAATTGGTGTTTACGGTATTATGATTGGAGGTTGGGCATCAAATAATAAATATTCTTTAATGGGTGCTGTGCGTGCTTCGGCACAAATGATAAGCTATGAAGTAGCTATGGGCTTTAGTATTATTGCGCTAATAATGACAACTGGTACTTTAAATATTGGTGAAATTGCAGCTCAACAGCATGGCTGGCATTGGAACGTGCTAATTCAGCCTCTTGGCTTTATTATATTTTTAATCTGTGCATTTGCCGAAACCAATCGTGCTCCTTTTGATTTACCCGAATGTGAAACCGAATTAGTGGGAGGATATCATACCGAATATAGTTCTATGAAGTTAGGTTTTTACTTGTTTGCAGAATATACAAACATGTTTATTTCTTCCGCAGTAATTTCTACTCTTTATTTTGGAGGTTATAACATGCCTTTTATTGGCAGGCTTGGATTGTCAAGCAATGCAGAAGCATTATTAGGTGTTGGTTTCTTATTTGGTAAAATATTATTTTTCATATTTTTCTTTATGTGGATTCGTTGGACAATACCGAGATTTAGATACGACCAATTAATGAACTTAGGTTGGAAAATATTAATTCCACTTTCTATTTTAAATATACTTCTTACAGGTTTCATTACTTTATTAATGAAATAAAAAGAGCTAAAAACGCAACAAAAAATGCTAACAAATCGTTCAAAAGTAGTTTCTAAAAAAGAAATGACATTAGCTGAAAAGCTTTATATACCTGCAATTACAGGAGGAATGGCAATTACATTTAAGCGTATGTTTAAAAAACCTGCTACTATCGATTATCCTGATGTAAAGCGTGAAATGAGTCCTGTATTTCGTGGTCAGCACATACTAAAGCGTGACGAGAATGGCGCAGAACGATGCACCGCCTGTGGCCTATGCGCTGTTGCTTGTCCTGCAGAAGCAATTACGATGGTAAGCGCTGAACGTAAAAAAGGTGAAGAAAAATTATATCGCGAAGAAAAATATGCCTCTAGCTATGAAATAAACATGCTGCGTTGTATTTTTTGCGGCTTGTGCGAGGAGGCTTGTCCTAAAGAAGCAATTTTTTTAACAGATAAGACAGTTCCTAGTACATTTGAACGTGATGAATTTTTATATGGCAAAAGCATTTTAACAGAACCATTTGCCGGGGCTGTTGATGTATCTAAAAGACAAACAAAAGAAACCATTGATTTTAAAACAGATAGTAAAAAACAACATAACAAATAAGCGGTTTAATTTTTATAATTAAATGTTAGTGATGAATTCGATTTTCAATTTTCAATTTTCAATTTTTTATTAAAATGACTTTAATATTATTTTACATATTAACTGCAATTGCAATATTTTGTGGTTTTAGGGTAGTTACATCTAATAATCCTGTGCACAGTGTACTATATTTAATTGTAACTTTTTTTGCAATTGGTTGCCACTACTTAATTTTGAATGCTCAATTTTTAGCTGCAGTTCATATCATCGTTTATGCTGGAGCTATTATGGTGCTTTTTTTATATGTGATTATGTTATTGAACTTAAACAAAGAAAGTGAGCCGCATAAAAATATTGCAGTAAAATTTGCAGCAGTTATAGCTTCAGGAATTATGCTTGTTGTTTTGGTTGGCGCCCTTAAAGGTACGGAACAATTAAGCAATGCATTGCCCGAAAACAATCAAGTAGGACTAATTAAAAATTTAGGCGTAATATTATTCCGAGATTTTTTAGTGCCATTCGAATTGTCTTCAGTTTTATTTTTAAGTGCAATGGTTGGAGCAGTAATGCTAGGTAAAAACGACAAATAATAAAATATATAATAAAATAAATAATAATGATTTTAGTTCCAATTGATTTTTCGAAAGTTGCCGAATGCGCATTAAGTCATGCTATAAAATTAGCATCTGCATTGCATACCGAAGTTTTTTTGTTGCATGTAATTGAAAAGGAAAAAGAGCGTGATGATGCTCAAGCTAAGTTGAACAAAATTATAAGTGAAACTTCAAAAGCTTCCTTAGTGAAACTAACTGCTATAGTTAAGCTTGGAAATATTTTTGATGATATAGGCGGCGTAGCCAAAGAGTACAAGGCACAATTTATAATAATGGGAACGCATGGTGTAAAAGGGATGCAACACATTACTGGTAGTTATGCCTTAAAGGTTATTACAAATAGCATTGTTCCTTTTATTGTGGTTCAAGAAAAAAACATTAAAGATGGCTACCAAAATATAGTTTGTCCAATGGACTTAAGTAAGGAAACTAAACAGAAAATTGATTTAACGGTTCAAGTTGCAAAGCGTTTCAACTCTAAGGTTTATTTGTGTTCACCGCATGAAACAGATGAGTTTTTTGTTAATACTATCAATAGAAATTTATCATTTGCCGAAAAGCAATTTAAAATAAATGGTATTACTTGTGAAAGTATTGTTTTTACAGAGAAAGGTAATTTTGTAAAACAAACACTACATTTTGCCGTAAAGGTAAATGCCGACTTAATAACAATTATTAATGGTCAGGAAGCGGGTGTTCATGAATATATTGCTGGCACCGAAGAGAGACAATTCATTACAAATGAAGCTCAAATTCCTGTTATGTGCATTAATCCAACTTCAATAGCAAAAGAAGGAAGTTCTTTGTTTTTTAAAAATTAAATTTAATAGTCATCCTTTATTATTATTTTTCCTTTAAGAAATTTCTCTATTTCTTATTTAATGGCATCATTGTTATCAAGTGTATTTACTCCTGAATAATAATTTTTTTGTTGAAGATGCTTTTGTCGCTTCCACTGATTTGTAGAAAGTATATTCCTTTTGCCCCAAAGGCTGAAACGTCAATATTTGTCTGCTGTTTGCTTATGTTAGAGGTATATACTGTTTTACCTAGTAAATCTGTAATTCTAAGCTGGTAATTATTTTTAGATTTAAATGATGTTCCAAAATCAACTGTAATAAATTTACTTGCAGGATTAGGATAAACATCAACTGCAATATTGTTTGCGTTTAATGTAAGAATAGATGCGGCTGGGCCATTAAAGGTAATTCTGAGGCTGTCCATTACTACATCAACCAAAGGCCTATCTGCGGTATCTCTAGGCACTAAGGCAATTGCTTGTACCACCGAAAAATTAGTAATTACCTTCCCGAAAACAGGATGAAGTGGGTTTAAGTAAGTATTGCTCACTGTATTTATAAAAAACTGACTACCGCCTGTGTTGGGGCCTGCGTTTGCCATTGCAAGTGTTTTTTGAGTATTGCTTGTTGCTGGGTTTATTTCATCAGGAATGGTGTATCCAGGACCGCCGTTACCAGTGCCTGTTGGGTCTCCCCCTTGAATCATAAAACCGTTGATGACCCTATGAAAAATAGTTCCGTCGTAAAATTTTGTTTTTACCAAATACATAAAATTGCCAGCAGTAATGGGCTGTAGGGTGTCGTACATTTGTGCTACAAAGTTGCCTTTGGTGGTGTAAAAAGTAACTTCCGATTGTGCTTTTACAGTATTTATAAATGACAATAAGATAAGTGAGATGCAGGTAAAGAATATTTTCATGTTGATTTAAATTATATATATCAAATGTAAATTAATTTTGGAACTGAGCCACCATACGCTTTACAATGAATACCTAATCCTTCACCAACTTAACCACAAACGAACCATTTACTTTGCAGTAGTAAATACCTTTTGGTAGAGCAGCCCCACCAACCTCCCCAAAGGGGAGGCTTGCATAATGTGTTAGACATACTTCACCTAATATATTGTAGATAGTTATTGTTGAATTTTTGGGTAAGTTTTTATAGTAGAAATCTCCAGTGCTTGGGTTTGGATAGAAAAGCCCCACCCCAGCCCTCCCCAAAGGGGAGGGAGCCGTAGTAAAAATATCAAAATTATTTTGTGTTGTGTTGGTTATAATGGCTGGATTATAATCGAAATAAATATAAGCAGTGTTTTTGATGTTAGAACCATTTGGTAAATTTTGCAAGGGTTTTATTCTGTATTGATAATACCCCATGCTGCCATCATAATTGCTGGTACTATCGGGCAACATAATGTTGTTGAAGCGTACACTTAAGTTGCGACCATT
>JBEIDK010000033.1:0-27063 GCA_040383485.1 Flavobacteriales bacterium | reverse complement strand
TTGCTTTCATTGGTGTTTTCCAATTTATCATCACACCGTTCCCTCGAGGATAACGAATACTAAAGGCACCCATATTGTCTTGCTGAGCTGTGTACATCATATTACGCAACTCTTCCTCATTCATAGGAGCAGCTACAGTCATATTAGGTATGCACCTGAAATAAGCTAAGTCAAATGCGCCATGATGAGTTGCTCCATCACTACCAGCAAAACCACCACGGTCTAAACAAAAAACTACATTTAAATTTTGCAATGCAACATCATGAATTACTTGGTCATAAGCTCGTTGCATAAAAGAAGAATAGATATTACAAAAAGGAATCATTCCTTGTGTGGCTAATCCTGCACTAAAAGTAACGGCATGTTGTTCTGCAATTCCAACGTCGAAAGCACGCTTTGGCATTGCTTTCATCATAATATTTAATGAGCAACCACTAGGCATAGCTGGTGTTATACCCATAATTTTTAGATTTTTTTCAGCCAGCTCTACAATTGTATGGCCAAATACATCTTGGTATTTAGGGGGTTGCGGTGATGCAGGTGTAACTTTTATTATTTCTCCAGTTTCTTTGTTGAACAAACCAGGAGAATGCCAAACAGTTTGATTTCCTTCTTCTGAAAATTTATAGCCTCCACCCTTTTTTGTAAGCACATGCAAAATTTTAGGCCCTGGAATATCCTTTAAATCTTCCATTACCTTTGCAAGTCGCACTACATCATGTCCATCAACAGGGCCAAAATATCTGAACTTTAAGCTCTCAAATAAGTTACTTTGTTTGAGCATAGTAGCTTTTATACCATTCTCTATTTTAGAAGCAATAGCTTGTGCATTAGGTCCAAACTTACTTACCTTACCAAGCAATTTCCAAACATCATCACGTACTTTATTGTAGGTATGTGAAGTGGTAATATCAGTTAAATATTCTTTTAAAGCCCCTACATTTGGGTCAATGCTCATGCAATTATCGTTGAGTACTACAAGCAAGTTTGAGTTTTCTACCCCAGCATGGTTAAGACCCTCAAACGCCAAGCCTGCAGTCATTGCTCCATCTCCAATTACTGCAATATGCTGTCTTTTATCATTTTTATACTGATTGGCTACAGCCATTCCAAGTGCAGCCGAAATTGATGTTGAAGAGTGGCCTACACCAAAGGTGTCATATTCACTTTCTTTTCTTTTCGGGAAACCAGAAATTCCATTGTAGATTCTGTTTGTGTGAAACACACTTCTTCGGCCAGTTAAAATTTTATGTCCGTATGCTTGATGTCCTACATCCCAAACCAATTGGTCTTCAGGAGTGTTAAAAACATAATGCAAAGCAACTGTTAGTTCTACAACGCCTAAACTAGCACCAAAATGCCCACCTTTTACTGATACAACATCAACAATGAAATCTCTTAACTCTTTTGAAACTTGTGGTAATTGAGCTATTTTAAGTTTTCTTAAATCGGCAGGATACTCGATTTTGCTTAATAGTTTTCCAACTTTTACTTCCATTCAGGATTCAATTTTATACTTGGCTAAAGTAATATTATTTTTAGTGGATTTATAGAATGAGTATAACTTATTAATAAAATTTCAAATTTTGATTAAATTTTAGTTTGAACTAATGATTCTTGAACAAAGAAAAAATATAAATGTTTAAATATTTCATTAGGTTTGAATTAGATTATGTTACAAAAGCAAATAATTAAAACCATAATAGTAGACGACCATCAAATGCTTATTGATGGTATAAAATCATTACTTAGAAAAGAAAAGCATATTGAATTTTGTGCTGAATGTCATGATGGACTTGAAGCCATTAATTTCATTAAGAACAACGAGGTAGATTTAGTCATTACTGATATAAACATGCCAAATATGAATGGCATAGAACTAACAAAAGCTATAAAAAAAGATTTCCCAAACATAAAAGTGTTAGTGTTATCTATGTTTAATGATAAAAGTATTGTTCGTGAGATTATAGCCTCTGAAGCTGAGGGGTATATCCTAAAAAACACTGGTAAAGACGAGTTGAAAAATGCAATTGAGAAAATTGCTAATAACAGTACCTATTTTAGTAGTGAGGTTATTGCTGTTTTGATGCAAGATGTAAAAAAGGAGAAAATAATTGAAGACAAAATACATCAACTAACACCAAGAGAAATTGAAATAATAAAGTTGATTACCAAAGAATTTACTACCAACGAAATTGCTGAAAAATTATTTATAAGCCCTCGAACTGTTGATACACATAGAAAGAACATACTCGAAAAAACCAATTCAAAAACTATTGTTGGGCTGATAAAATTTTCATTCGAAAACGACTTAGTGTAAAAACCTATTTGTCTTTTTCAATTCTAAACTCTTTAATAAGCATTACCTCTCCAATTTTCTTGAAGAAAAAGTATGTTTTATAGGTACCAGAAGTAGTTTCTAAATTACCAATACTATATTTACTTCCATCTTTAGAGAAACCAGTATATTTTGAAGTGAAGTTTGTTGGACTATTCTTTTGAAAAAAATCTTTTAAAATGATTTCCGCTTGCACTTTACTATACAAACCTTCAATACCGAGTATATTTAATTCTACACTTGAATTAAAATAATTTGAAAGGTATTTGTAATCTGCGGTTTTTAATGCAATGTTGATGTCATTGGATTGAGCTGCAACAAAAAAAATTGAAGTAAAAAGCAGTAAAATTGTTATATATAGTTTCACTAAAATTGAGTTGGTTTAATTACAACAAAAATTAAGCCACAATAATATCTAAAAATCTTATTCTTCTGAAAATTCAAGAATATAATTTGGATTGCCAATCGTTGGTGTTTGTAATTTTGCGTTAAGTGATTTCTCAATATCTTTAAGTATTGCAAGCCCAATAGTTTTATCAGTTAAACTACTAATGTAATTAAATCCTAGTCCATTATAGGTAATTTTAAATATGATTGTACTACCAATTTGTTCTACATCAATTCTAATAATAGGTGATTCGATACTAGGGAATGAGTATTTTATAGAATTTGTGAGTACTTCATTTAAAAAAATACCTAGGTAAACGGCTGTAGAGGATTTAACATTATTATCATCAATTATTACTTCAACTTTTAACTATTGGTAATCGCGCACGGCACTGTATTGTATTTCACGAGAAAGTTCTTTTAAATATGGCTCTAATTGAACTACAGCAAAACCTTGCGTTTTATAAAGCTGCTCATGTACTTTCATAATTGAAAATATTCTGTTTATACAATCTTCTAAAATCTCTTTTGAGGTTTGATTAGTAGGAGTATTTGCAAGTAACCTTAACAGACTAATTAATATTGAAAAATTATTTTTAATTCGATGATGAGATTCCTTTATTAATAATTTTTTTCACGCAATTCATTTTCTAATTTCGTTTGAATTCTTCTTCTCTGACTTGTTTCAATTGCCAATGAAATTATTTGTGATACTGAAATTGCAAATCTCTGCTCCTCATTTGTCCATTCTTTAGGAATTATTGTTTATTCAAAACATAATACTCCTATCATTTTTCCCTCAATTCTCAATGGCACATCCATCATGGAAACAATATTAAACTCAGCGCAATAAGAATCTTTTAATTCTGTTGTAATTTCATTTTCCGGAGTTTTATTAATTACTAATATATTGTCTGATTTTAAATGTGAAAAATAAATTGGCATATGTTTTTCAAAAAGAAAAGAACCTTTCTTGAATTTTTCTCCATAATCCGATACCTCACCTATAGCACGCAAAACATCGCGTTCCTGGCTGTATAGCCAAATGTTAACACGTTCAATTTGCAAACATTTACATATTCGGAAGCCAATCTCAAATATTATTTCATCAAAATTTGATGAACCTAATATCTTTGATTTTGATATGTTATTAATTTCAGTATTTAAGTCTTTACCTTACATATAATGGATTTTAAGTTAAAGATAACTGAGGATAAAGTTTCTATTACTTAAAATTCAACTGCCTCAAAGCATTTATAGCACTTACATTCTTAGAATTAATTTGAATTATTCTTTTCAAAAGTTCCTTTGCTCTATCTTTTTCTCCTAATTGCAGGTTTAAATTAGCCAAGTTTAATAATGCTAGTTCAAAGTCAGGGTCTAATTTCAGAGCCTCTTGTAAATAATAATTTGCAAATTTATAATCTGCTTTCAGCATATACATATATCCTAAGTTAGATAATGCTGGAACAAAAGTTGGTTGTTCATTAATAATTTCTTGAAATATTTGCTCGGCTTCAATATTTCTATTTTGCAACTGATAAATAGCACCTAGCTTATTTTTAAATTCTGAATAATATGGAGCCAGTTGAATGCTTTTTTTAAAAAATAATATAGCATTATTATACTCATTATTCTGCAAATAGGCCTCCCCTATTCTATAAGCCGACCATGCATGCTTATTTTCGAATGATTTAGTATTTAAAACAGAACTGAGCAACTTTGAAATACCAATTTTTTCGCACTTAGAAATGAGAGCTTTACTATCTTTTCTGAAAAAATAATATTTAGTAATATTTTCAATGTTTTCAATTAAACTCTTTATGTCGTTCAAGTTTAAAAATTTGAATGCAGAATCTAAATACAACTCATTTTTACTAAACTTTTCGTAGTAATTTAAATATGCAGTTGCTTTAGTTTCTTTACTCGGATTAGTTTCATTTACCGATTGTAATCCTATAAATTCTTTAACTGCTTTCTTTTCTATTTTAGATATTGGCTTTCTAATCCAATGGTCGTGAATAGTTACATGAGGTATATCAATTGATCCTGACTTAGGCATATGACAGCTAACACAATTATTATTTGACATTTTTCTTTTAGAAATTTCTAATGAACAATCATTATTGTTGCCATGACATTTTTTGCAGGCATCATTAAAAACATTTTTGTTTGTTTCCTTAACACTAACGTGCGGATTATGACAACTAATACAAGTTAATCCATTTTTGTAAGGCCTTAACTCTTTACTAACCTTAGCTGCGTCGAATGTTTTTATAAAACATTTACTTTGCTTTAATCTATCAGCATGGCTTGCCATAATAAATTCATCGTCGGCATTTTTATAGCGAGGAAGAAAAACAGAAATATAGTCTGAGAGTTTTAAACCTGGCTTAAAATCATAAAAGGAATGATTATTTTTCAACACTGCATTACCTTGTAAATGGCAGCGTTGACAGACATCAAATTGTAAATCGATAGATAATTTAGCAGGATTAACAATACTATAATCTATATACTTGGAAGTATCAACTATGTTCCCAGATTTTTTTTGTGCCACGTGGGCTTCACCAGGACCATGACAGCGTTCGCAGCCAATGCCATTTGGTAAGCTGTTATACTTATTTTCTGAACCTATTTCAAATTCTGGGTATGAGTTATGGCAACTCATACATTCCAATCCAATATTGCGGCCAAAACGAGTATTGGCGCCATTTTCAAAACCAGGGGGTAAATCCCATTGTTTGCTTTGGGTATAAAAAGTCATTGGCATTTGTGTAACATAGCCATTTCTGATACATAGATGACTATTTGTATGTTGCCCACTACCAACAATATAATTTACCTTTTCTATTCTTTTGTAAGTTGTGTCCTTACCATTTAATCTATATTCATAAATAAACATAGAATCATTTTTCCAGAAACTTTTGTAATAAAAATTTCGAAACTTATCATACACAACAGCATTCTTCCCAAATATTGCGGACGACTTTTGATGAGTAGCTAAATCAAAACTTTTACCCATTCCTGTTTTTATAAATGTTTCGTAAATATTTCCATGGCATTGTTTGCAAGTATTAATACCAACGTATTTAACTGAATCATCATGATTCAAATATTTATTTTCATTGGAAATAGAAGAAATATTATTTTGATTTTGAGTACAGTAAAAATTAATTGAAACCACTAAAATGGTAAACGCAAATACTGCTATAAATTTTATTCTATTCAAAAAAAACGGAAATGTATAATTTATTAAAATGCAAGATTAAGGATAAAACTTTTTCATTCTGTCAATCAAATATTCAGGAGCTTTCCAAGGTTTAACTGTTTTTACATCTACAAAAACAAGAATCGTTTGTCCTTTGTTTAATAAAACATTGTCTGCGTTATAACATTCATAATCAAATATTATTTTTGAACGAGGAATCTCAGGAATCACTGTTTTGATAGTTAGTAAATCGTCATAAAAGGCAGGTTTAAAATAATTTATGGTGTATGAAACAACCGGCAGCATAATCCCATTATCTTCCATCTCTTTATAACTCAAGCCTAAATCACGCAAGGCTTCTACCCTGCTACTTCATAATAGGTAGCATAGTTACCATAATAAACAAAGCCCATTTTATCAGTTTCGCCGTACCTAACTCTTAATTGTGTTTCCGATTTGAACATTTTTTAGTACTAATATTTTCAAGCAATGTAATATTTTTTTATAAAAATGAGAATTAGAAAATTCATAATTTTCGATGCTAAAAATCAAAATTAAACTTAGGTTTGTAACTCAATTTTAAAACTTATGTCAATTCATAAAGAAATTAAAAAAGTTACTACCCACACCTTACTTGAAATGAAACGTAAGAGTGAAAAAATATCAATGCTAACTGCTTATGATTTTTCGATGGCAAAAGTTATTGATGATGCAGGTATTGATGTTATTTTGGTTGGTGATTCTGCATCAAATGTGATGAGTGGTAATGAAACAACAGTGCCAATTACATTAGAGCAAATGATATTTCATGGTCAATGGGTAACAAAAGCTGTTAAAAGAGCATTAGTAGTAGTTGATATGCCATTTGGTTATTACCAAGGCAATTCAAAGATTGCACTTAGTTCGGCAATAAGATTAATGAAAGAAGCTGGTGCGCATGCAGTAAAGATGGAAGGTGGAAGTGAAATTTTAGAATCAGTTACTCGCCTTGTTGGAAGCGGAATTCCGGTTATGGGCCACCTAGGTTTAACACCTCAATCTATTTATAAGTTTGGTACATATAGCGTTCGTGCAAAAGGTGAAGACGAAGCTGATAAGCTCAGAGAAGATGCACAACTACTTGAAAATGCAGGATGTTTTTCAATAGTGTTAGAAAAGATACCTTCGGCACTAGCTAATGAAGTAGCTAAGAGTATAAATATTCCTGTTATTGGTATTGGTGCCGGAAGTGGCGTGGATGGACAAGTATTGGTATTACACGATTTGATTGGATTGACTTATGAATTTCAACCAAGATTTTTACGGAGGTATATGAATTTGTATGACGACATGAAAAATGCAGTATCTCAATATATAGCCGATGTAAAAAGCGTTGACTTTCCGAATGAGAAAGAACAGTATTAGATTGGAGTTGAATAAAAATTTACTCTAAATTATTTCTGTTAACCTATTACAATTAATCTTTAATCTCAAAATTCTCTTTAAGATTCTTAGCTGGATTAAAAAATATTAGTAGTATTTAAGTACTATTTTCATTTTATTCTTGCATAAACTGAAACAAAAAATCAAGATTTATTTTGAAATAGGTTATAAGTTTGGAGTATTAAAATTTTTGTAACCAATAAAATTCATAATTATTAATCCTCTTTATTATCTTTTGCAAAAAAATCTAGAATTGAGGTTGTAATTGACAGAAAGATACTAAATGTTAATGCTGCTATAAAACCATCGACTTTAAAACCTTCAACAAAGTGTTCTGTAATTAAAATCATAATTGCATTTATTATTAGTAGAAATAAACCCAATGAAAAAATTGTAAGTGGAATTGTAAAAAACACTAGAATTGGCTTTATCACTGCGTTTAAGAAGGAAAGAACAACTGCAACCATAACATAGTCTAATGGTTCTGTAAAATGAATTTTATTTTTCATAAAATAGGATACAACGATGATTGCTAAAGTTGAAACAATAAGTTTTAATAAAAATTTCATAGAAATATTTTTTAAAGTGTGAATTAGGATAAATTTGTAGAAATTTATGACAGCCAAAAATATATATAATTACCAAAAAGATAGCATTATTACAAAAAACTTTGATGCTAAATATGATGATACTTTTATTACATTAAAAACAGAACCAAAAAACTGGGTTGATGATAGCTTAATTGGTAAAACAATTTTTCTTGTTGGTACTGAAGAAAAGTCCAACAAGATTATTTTTGTTGGTGATACAATGAAAGCACCAAATTATTTCATTTTTCAAAAAGAAGCTGATTATAAGTTTAAGCATAAATATGTAAAAAGTATTTTTCTAAATCATTCACTTAGGTCAGAAACTATAACACCTCAAATTAAAGATAGGAAAAATATAGACTGGGGTTTAGGCGTTTTCTTATTTGGCTTTACGCTATTAGCATTGGCAAATTTTTACTATTTAAAGCGGTTTAGTCTATTTACAAAAGCGTTTTTTTTACAACGTTTCACCAGTCAATTAATGAGAGAGGATAACTCTCAAACGCAAAGATTATCAATTTTGTTAAGTACACTCTATTTAATTTCAATGTCATTATTTGCCTTAAAAGCAAATGAAATAAGTAATCTTTTTCATTATGCTCGAAGCCCAATTAATAACTTCCTTTTGGTAGGGCTTGCTTTATTATCATTCTTCACCATGAAAATAGTTTTGAATTATTTAGTTGGCTTTATTTTTAAAACAGAAAAAGAAATTTCGGAGTATATTTTCAACATTATTTTACTAAATCAATTTTTAGGCATTGCACTATTTTTTCTTTGCTTTATTTTTTATTATGTGTATAGTAAATATTCTATTTTTCTATTAATTTTAGGTTTGGTATTAATTCTAAGTATATATCTTTATAGAATTATACGCGGAATAATATCAGTCAATAATAATAAGAACATTTCTACATTATATTTATTTTTATACTTTTGCACCCTTGAAATCTTACCCTTAATATTTATTACTAAATTATTATTGGGTTAATTCGAATGAAAAGGCTAAGTAAAGCATGAGTAAAGTTAAAACTATTTTAGTTACACAACCAAAGCCCGAAGGCGATAAGTCGCCATACTTTGACCTGCAAAAGAAATTAAATATCACTATTGATTTTAGACCATTTATTCATGTTGAGGGAGTTCCGGCGATAGAATTCCGAAAGGAAAGAATAAATATCTCTGAGTATACAGCCATAATATTTACAAGTAGAAATTCAGCAGATCATTTTTTTAGAATGTGTTCTGAAATGCGTTTTGTTGTTCCAGAAACAATGAAATATTTTTGTGTTTCAGAAAGTACAGCTTACTACTTACAAAAGTATGTTCAATTTAGAAAAAGAAAAATTTTTCATGGTCGTTCTACCTTTGCAGATATGATGGATATAATTAAGAAGCATGGAGATGAAAAGTTTTTATTACCATGTTCTGACATTGCTAAGGAAGAAGGCCCTGAGTTATTAGATGCAGCTGGAATATCTTATACTAAAGCAATGATTTATCGTACTGTATGTAGCGACATTTCTGACCTTGCAAAAGTTAATTATGATATTTTGGTGTTCTTTAGCCCAGCAGGAATAAAGTCTTTGTTTCAAAATTTCCCAAAATTCAAGCAAAACAAAACCAGAATTGCTGCTTTTGGTGCAACCACTGCAAAAGCTGTAGAAGAAGCTGGTTTGAAAATAGATATATTAGCACCTTCTCCTAAAGCTCCATCAATGACAATGGCTTTAGAGCATTACATTATTGCAGCTAATAAAGCAGGTAAATAATTCACATAAATTAACATAGACAGAGTATTAAATCACATATAATTGCAAATGTAAAATTGACTTAAGAAGTTTTTTCATAGATAGGTTTTTGGTGCAAAAGCGCAACTCTTTCGAGTTGCGTTTTTGTTTTAGCTTACTCAGCTTATTTATCATTATTATTAAATTCTTTCCAATAATTTGAAAATAGAAATAAAGTCATTAGAAAAAAACGATTTGAATTTCGTAATATGGGATGATTTTCTACCAATTCAACATCATCTAAAATCCAATCATCTAAATGCTTTCGAATATTCTAAAATAGAAGATATTATTTGTTTTCGTATAGTTGTTTACAACAATGGAAAACTGATTGGTTTAGTTTATTTACAGCAATTTAATTTTAAGCACAAACATCTTAACTTTGAAAGGAACAAGCACTTACTTTCAAAAGTACTAAAGTTAATATTGCCAAATGAACTTCCAATAATAGTATGTGGTAGTTTGTTTCGAATTAATTACCAAGGGTTTTATTTTAAAAATCCAATACATAATAAGTTAATTTTTGAAGTAATACGTGAGTTTAAAAAGAAAAATATTCATTGTAAATCGAGTGCGGTAATAATTAAAGATTGTAACCAAATTTTTATTGACAGTAGTTATAAAAAAATGGGATATACTTTTTTTAATGGTGATGTAACTATGGAAATAACTAGAAGAGACAATTGGAATAATTTTAAGGATTATCTTAATGATTTAAATAAGAAGTATTTACAAAGAGCAAAAAAAATAATAGATGCATTTAAAACACTTGAAGTAAAAGAGTTTGGTGATTTAGAGATACAAAAAAATTCAACTCAAATAATTAATCTTTATACAAATGTTATAAGTAAACAAATAGTAAGGTTGGGCACAATAAATGTAAATTATTTTGTTGAACTTAAAAAAGACCTGAAAGATAAATTTGAGTTTCACGCCATATACGATGGAGCTAAAATGGTAGGTTTTTATACTTTTATATTCTATGAAAAAGACATGGAAACTCATTATATTGGTTTAGACTATGAGGCAAATAAAAAGTTTCAACTCTATTTTAACATTCTTTTTATTTCAACGAATAAAATGATTGAAAAAAGATTAAACTCTATGGAATTAGGAAGAACTGCAAGAGAGGCAAAGTCTAATTTAGGAGCCTTACCAAAACAAATTTTCAATTATATTAAGTTAAGTAATCCAATTGCAAAAATGACATTGAATTATTTTTTGAAAAGCTTTAATGAAAAAGAAAGCCAAAATGTAATTAAACGTAGCCCATTGAAATGAGAAAAGACTTTCCAACTAATATAATACTCACAGTTATCATCATAATATTATTTCTAATTGGTAAAAATGTTTATAAGTATTTTTTTACGCCAGAAATAAAATTTCAAAGTAAGGAGTTATATTTAATTGACTTAGACACTAAAAAATCAATTGATAGTTTTAAAGGTAAAGTTATTATTGTTTCATGTTTTCAGACCTGGTGCAGTGATTGCGCCAAGGAAACGCCAATACTTAATGAATTAGCCTCTAAATTTGACACCTCTAGTTTTAGAGTTATTTATATTACAGATGAGGACAATGCAAAGCTTCTAAAATTTAGAAATAGAATCAATTCCAATAACATCCTTTTTACAACAATTCCAGAAGGCTTGTCGAGCATTGGGGTTAATATTTACCCAACGACATTCCTTTTAAACAAATCGGGCAAAAATATTCTTACTAAACTTGAAGGCTATAATTGGCTTAAGGAAATAGATTTAATTAGAAAGTTAGTTGATGATTAAATGGTTAAGTATGCAATAAATGCACCAGCGATAATTACAACAAATTTCATAATATTAAATTTGTGATTATCGGAACTTTCAAATAGTATGGTAGTAGAAATATGAAGGAATATACCAATAACCAAAGCCATAATTGCAGTGTAATATTGACCCAGGCTTACAACAAAGTTTACATTTAGAATGTAGCTAAAAACACTACCTAAAGGCGACATAAATGCAAATAGTGCCAACCAAAACATGGCTTTATATTTAGAAATATTTGCACTTAACAATACTGTCATCAATGCTATAGAGATTGGGATATTGTGTATAATAATTCCAATAAGCAATGGTTGTGATATTGACGAAGTAGTGAAATCAATAATTGGCATTCCTTCAAGAAAGGCATGTATTGATAGGCCAATCATCATTGCAATTGGAAATAATTTTTCGGTTTGATTATGTTTGTGAATGTGACCATGTTCAATACCTTCAGATAAAAGTTCAAGAATGATTTGAACAAAAAAACCGATTAATAAAAAAATACCTGATGTTTTTGCATTCGCCATATAAATTTCGGGCAACAAATGCAAAGCACAAATGGCAAATAAATAGGCACCACTAAAAGCAAGTAATAAATTTAACCATGTTTTGTTATCACCTTTGTTTATAAATACAATAAGACCACTTAAAAAAGTGCTTGCAAAAAGGATTATAGATATTTGAATAGGAAACATAATTTAGAGGCGTCAAAACTAAGTTTTTTTTAATACATATTTATATAATAATACACATTCAATTTCAATAGATGATTCCTGATTCACTTCTGCAAACCTTATCAAAGTTAAAAGGCTATAATATGCAATCATTTATTGAAGCGCATAAAAAAATAGCTCCAACAAGTGTAAGGTTAAACAGTAAGAAGTTAATTGCTGATTTTGATTCGCAAAAAAAAGTAGTTTGGTGCGAAGGTGCTTATTACTTGAATGAACGTCCTAGTTTTACCTATAGTCCTTTATTTCATGCGGGTTGCTATTATGTTCAAGAAGCCTCTTCA
Organism: Flavobacteriales bacterium; assembly: GCA_040383485.1. GTDB lineage: Bacteria > Bacteroidota > Bacteroidia > UBA4408 > UBA4408 > JBEIDK01. The sequence goes on along the minus strand of JBEIDK010000033.1, from coordinate 14,505 downwards.
ATGTTTTTGAACCACATTATAAAATATATTTCAAATGAAAATAAATTTGATACTGCCCTTGACCTTTGCGCTGCTCCTGGTGGTAAATCAACACTATTACTTGATGTTTTAAGTGAAGATTGCTTATTGGTTAGTAATGAATTAATCAATAATAGAGTTTCAGTATTAATTGAAAATTTAAATAAATGGGGAAGAATTAATAATGTAGTGACAAATAATGAAGCTGAAAAATTTTCTAAACTATCGTCATTCTTCGACTTGGTATTAGTAGACGCTCCTTGTAGTGGTTCTGGATTGTTTAGGAAGGACAATAATGCTACTAAAGAATGGAGCCTTAATAATGTTGAAATGTGCAGTATTAGGCAATCCAAAATTCTAAATGATGTTTTGCCTTCTTTAAACTCAAATGGTTATTTAGTTTACTCTACTTGTTCTTACTCAAAATCTGAAAATGAAGATATTGCTGACTATATGATTGATAATTTTGGTTTAGAATCAGTAAACATACCTTATCAAGAATCATGGGGAATTGTTGAGACAAATTCTGATAAGTATAAAGCTTATGGTTATCGATTTTATCCTGATAAAGTTGATGGAGAAGGTTTTTTTATTACAGTTTTTAGAAACCGAAACAATGGTAATATTCAAAGAAAAAATAATTTAAAGAATAATAATTATTCAAAGTTAAGTCCAAAAAAATTTGAAAGTTTTGTCAACTTCGGAAATGATAAAATTCTATTAAGCAGAAATGATTTTAATTGTTGCATATTCAATAAACATTATGAAAAAATAGAATTTATAACTAATTTTTTAAACATAAAGAAAGTAGGAGTTGAGGTAGGAAATTTTATGCATTCAGATTTTATCCCTTCTCATTCTTTAGCACTAAGTAGCCTACTTAAACTAGATATTGTAAAGATTGATTTAGATTTAAACGATGCCATAAAATATCTTAAAAAAGAAAATGTTACAATTAAAACAGAACATGTTGGATGGGCAATTGCAAGTTACAAGGGCTTTGCACTAGGTTGGATGAAAGTATTAAAAAATAGAATTAATAATTATTATCCAAAAAACAGCCGGATTTTACATTGATTTTAGTGTCAACTAGTTTTAAATGAATAACACAAATTGAATTTATAAATTGCCAATAATTAGATATTATAGAATTTGCATGAATGCTTTTCTTAAGTTCTGAATTGATAACAAATTATGTAGTTATTTATTATAAATTATATAGAGACTAAATACCCTTATTTTTTTTATTTTAAGAAACAATCTCAAAAAATATCAATTTATAATTATCTTTTTTTTTGATAATTTATTTCAATTTATCAATCGTTGGAACATCATTATGATGCCACATATTAACCACTGTACCTTGTTTGAGGAGCACCAATCCTGGATTTGAACGAACCACTGTCTTTAATGCTGTTTCATCCGTTGTATAATAAGGATACATCGCTTGCACTTCGTGCCTGAATGCCTCAGACTCAGAAACACTCGCTGTTAAGCCTATTACAGATATTCCAGTTTTTTCGCATTCCGAAACCAATTTATTTATTTCAGGTTGATGTTCTTTTGATGATTTGTTTAAATTATAATTGATGATCAGTAAAGTATATCCTGGTTTGTTTAAAACATTTTGTGTTACATTCTCACCATCATTGTTAGTGATATTAAAATCATGAATATGTGGTTTAAATCCTTCTTTAATAAGTTTTGTTAAAGTTGTGTCCCAAGCCCATGTTAAAGTGTCTTCCCATAAATAAGAAGCCTTTGAATATTCTGCAGTTGTAAATTCTTTTTTCTCTCCTGTTTTTTTATTTTTATAAACTAGTTTGGTTTCGTATTCATCAACTGGCGCACCTTCAGGAATTGCCATTTCCTTAATTAAGTTTGTTCCAATTTTATAAGGACGAAAATCTATTATGGGCAAATGGTTAATACAATGTAAATTAAACCAGAAAGAAAGTGCTGTTGTTCCTAATATTAATCCATTATCTGCTTTTGAACCAAACATTGGATTAATTCTATCTTTCCATAAAAATATTGGTAGAATAAAGATTAACAAAATAATATCCTTGCTGAAGGATTGCCATGGTGTTAAATGCAAAGCATCTCCAAAACAACCGCAATCAGTTACTTTATTAAAATATGCAGAGTAAAAAGTAAGAAATGTAAAAAACAAAATCATCAACAATAATAACCATGCAAATAATCTCATACGGCTACCTATAAGAACAGCTACTCCACAAATAATTTCAAAAACGGTAATTGCTACTGACAAGGATAAGGCCATTGGCTTGAAAAAATCCCAACCAAAAACTGTAAAATACTCTTCAAGCTTGTATGAAAACCCTAAAGGGTCATTCGCTTTTATTAGGCCTGAAATAATGAAAAGTACACCTACAATAAATCTAGAAAAAATAACTAAGTATTTCATTTTATAATTTAATATTAAATAAGTAATTAAAATAAAATCATTGCAAAAACTGCATAATTAAGAATGTCCATATAATTAGCATCAACTCCTTCACTTACCATTGTAGAACCATTGTTATCTTCAATTTGCTTCGTGCGATATAATTTCATTAAAATTAAATCAGTTAATGAACTTATACGCATATCGCGCCATGCTTCGCCATAATCATGATTTTTATCCTCCATTAATTGTTTGGTTTTTCCAACATATTTGTTGTAAAATTCCATACATGTTATTGGGTTTAAGTCGTCGTTTTGTGCATAACCTAATTCTAGCTGTATAAGTCCAATTACGGCATAATTTATTATGCCAATAAACTCATCTTTTATGTCATCATCAATTTTTTGTATTCCTTTTTCTTGAATACTTCTTATTCTATTGGCTTTAATAAATATTTGGTCAGTAATTGAACTAGGACGCAGAACACGCCAAGCACAACCGTAATCAATCATTTTTTTTTCAAATAATGAACGACAATTATTTATGACTTCATCGTATTCTTTACTAGTATTTTGCATTGCCCTGCAAACCTAAATAATTAAAGCATTTTTGAAAGTTAAAATATTTAAAGAGTTTAAAATTGATGTTTAAAATTCAATCCAATAATTAATCTTCTAAACCAAAATCAGTTTTTCTATTCTGCTTTAACTCTGAGTTTCTTTTTTTACTGCCTATTCTTCTTTGTATTGAACCCTTTGAAGGTTTAGTAGCTTTGCGCTTCTTACGAACAATAAAGCATTTATTAAATAATGAATATAGTTTTTTGATAGCTATTTCTTTGTTTAGTAATTGTGAACGTTCAGTTTGAGAAACAGTTTGAAAATAGCCTTCTGCATTTATTTTTGAGTCTAAAGCTTGTAATAAAATTTGTTTCTCTTCAGGGGTAAGAATATTCGAATTATTAATAGAGAAGTTAAGTTGAACTTTAGTTGATACTTTATTTACATTTTGTCCGCCTTTTCCACCTGAAAGGCTGGTCTTATAAATAAATTCGGAGTTTAAATAAGGCGGAGTAAAGTACATATTAATAAATTTAAAAGTATTCTAACACCAAATAGATTGTCACTTTTATAGCTGTGCAAATTATTTAGCAATGATTTATAAGTTGTAGTTCGTATACCTATATCACAATATTTATTTCAGTTTAGTTTTCATTTTTTTTCAATAGAATCATATGATGAAACTACTACTACTTCACATCCGATAGCAAAAGTTTTTTATCTTCAATAAAACCTTTTAATTTATCTCCAATAGCTATAGGTCCAACTCCAACTGGGGTTCCGGTAAAAATTAAATCGCCTTGTTTTAAAGTTATAAAACTTGAAATTTCGGCAATTAAACGTGGCAACTTAAAAAGCATTAAGCTACTGTTCCCTTCTTGAACTAAATTGTCATTTTTATAAAATGTAAAAGTAATATTGTTTATGTCTTCAATTTCATTAATATCAATCATATCGCCAACAACTGCAGAACCATCAAAAGATTTGGCACGTTCCCAAGGTAAGCCTTTTGCCTTACAATCATCTTGTAAGTCGCGAGCAGTGTAGTCAATACCAACTGTAACTTTATCTAAGTAGTTTATTGCAAATTTTTCCGAAATATTCTTCCCTTCTTTACAAATTCGAAATACCAATTCACATTCAAAATGAATGTCTTTACTAAATTCTGGATAATAGAAGCTGGAATTATTTTTTAATAGTGCAGTATCCGGCTTTAAAAATATTATTGGCTTATCAGGTAAACTATTATTTAATTCTGCCGCATGAGCAGCATAATTACGTCCAATACAAATTATTTTCATTTTTTATAAAATCATTAATAATAAATGCAAGTATAAATTATATTTTAATTGTCAGTAGTAATTAAAGAATAATTCTGATTACTAATTGATTTGAATTTTGAATTCAATAATTAATTATTTTACTCAATAATTGGTCAACGAATAAGCTTATTTAGTTTACTTTTTCTAAATCCATATAATGCATATATAATCAATCCAACTATAAGCCAAATACCAAAACCTGTCCAATTACTAATTCCCATTTCACTCATCATAAATAGGCAACTAATTAGGCCTAAAACTGGAATAATTGATAGCTTATATTTATAGCAATAAAATGCTAAAATAAATGAGGCAATAAAAAATATCCACAAAGGAATATTGTGCTTAAATACGTTCCATCCTTTCTCATAAATAATTGACTCAGGCAATGAAGTGCTTTTTACAAAATCCTCATAGTTACTTAAATTTAAACTAAGCATAAAAAGCAATAATGGATTTTTACTGGTAACCATTTCTGTGGTCATGATTCCAAATTCATTCGATTTGATTAATAATTCTGATTTCTGTTCTATGTTTAGTTTATTGAATATAATTTCAGGATCCATTACTTTTCTTGAATGCAAGAAATTATTGCAACTACTATTATTGAATTTATAGGCAACAATAAGGCTAGCAACTAGTAAAGTCGGAAAAATGAATTGAGAATTCAAATAAGGTATTTTAAATTTTCTTTCTTCGTGTGCATGGGTATGCTGCAAAACTAAAACACCTCCACAAACTAATACAAAAGCAAACAAGGTACCAATACTGCATAGGTCAGTAACAGCTGTTAAATTCAAAAATAAAGCGGGTACACCTACAACAAAACCGGTAATTATAGTTGCAAAAGAAGGGGTTTTGTATTTAGGATGAATTCTAGAAAATGCACTCGGCAATAATCCATCTCTACTCATACTCATCCAAATTCTTGGCTGTCCAAGCTGAAAAACAAGTAAAACGCTCGCCATAGCTACTACAGCACTTATAGCAATAATACCACTCATCCATTTTAAATTTAGTTTTTCAAAAACAAATGCTAAAGGGTCGCCTACTGCAAGCTCTTTGTAACTAACCATACCAGTTAATACCAACGCAATTAAAACGTAAAGAATTGTACATATAATTATTGCGTACATCATTCCTCTTGGCAAGTCGCGCTGTGGATTTTTACATTCTTCAGCAGTTGTTGAAATTGCATCAAAACCAATATATGCAAAAAAAACAGCTGAAATACCTTTTAAAACACCACTTACACCATTTGGAGCAAATGGACTCCAATTGCCAGCATCAACATAAAAAACGCCAACTGCAATTATTAACAATACTACAGCCAACTTAATAACAACCATAGCATTTCCAGCATTTTTACTTTCTTTAATTCCTCTGTAAACTAGCGCTGTTATAGAGAATATTATCAATAAGGCAGGCACATCACAAACAATATGTAGTTTACCAATCGTAGGACTAAACAAATATGCATTATACGCATCTTGAATGTTAGAAGAAAGTGAGTTTAGTGGCACTCCGTTTGAAATTAGATTTAATGCTTCATTATAACCATTTCTAGCAGTTAGGTAATCCATTGTACTCCATAATGGCAAATGAATTCCATCAATATTAAGTGCAGGAATTCTAATTAAAGAGAGTAATCCTGTAAAATAATCACTCCAACTAATTGCAACCGCGATGTTACCGATAGCATATTCCATTATTAAACTCCATCCAATAAGCCAAGCCATAATTTCGCCAAAGGCAACATAAGAGTAAGTATATGCGCTACCCGAAACAGGCACTAAACTGGCAAATTCAGCATAAGCAAAGGCTGAAAAACCACATGCAAGTGCTGTGAAAATAAATAAAAAAATAACGGCTGGTCCGCCACTTGCACTGGCATTACCTATGGTAGAAAATATGCCCGCACCAATAATTGCAGCTATACCAAATGCTGTAAGGTCTTTTACTCCTAAATGCTTTGACAAGCTACCATGTCCTGATTCACTTTCACCTTTAGCAACTTGCGCTTGTATTTGAGCAATGGATTTCTTTCTGAAAATTTTCATCATGAAAATAAAATGCAATAGTTTTAATCTGCTAAAGAAAGTAAAAAAGTTGTAGAGAATATTAATTTAAAATTGAATAAATGCATAGTTCATTCATTCATGAAAAAAGTAAGTAAGAAAATGGAAGTTCAAAAAAAAGGCCACATCGAATGATGCAGCCTTTGCTCCCTCTCCTGGGCTCGAACCAGGGACCCCATGATTAACAGTCATGTGCTCTAACCAGCTGAGCTAAGAAGGAATTTTGCTTTTGGGTGCGCAAATGTAGACTTATTTTGCAAATAAAAAATATATTTGCAAAAAAAACAATCAAAAAATCTTTAAATTATTCTTTATGAGTTTATTAATTATTGGCACTGTTGCTTTTGATGCCATTGAAACGCCTTTTGGCAAAACAGATAAAATAATTGGCGGTGCTGCAACTTACATTGGTTTATCTGCTTCATATTTTACTAATCATATTAATCTTGTATCGGTTGTTGGTTCCGACTTTCCTAAAGATGCTATTGACATGATGCATCAACATAATATCAATACAGATGGTTTAGAGATTAAACAAGATGGTAAAACATTCTTTTGGAGTGGGAAATACCATAATGACATGAACAGTCGTGATACAATTGACACTCAACTAAATGTTTTATTAGACTTTGAACCTAAAGTTCCCGTTCAACACAGCAATCCTGACTTTTTAATGTTAGGAAACTTGATGCCTAGTCTTCAACGTAAAGTTATTGAGCAGTTACCAAAGCGTCCTAAATTAATAGTAATGGATACCATGAATTTTTGGATGGATATTGCTATGGAAGATTTGCTAAAAACCATTGCATTGGTTGATGTGCTAACTATTAATGACTCAGAGGCACGTCAGCTTTCTGGTGAGTACTCTCTTGTAAAAGCAGCAGCTAAAATTTTAACCATGGGACCCAAATATTTAATTATAAAGAAGGGAGAACATGGTGCATTATTATTTAATAATAAGAGTGTGTTTTTTGCACCTGCCTTGCCTTTAGAAGATGTGTTTGACCCCACAGGTGCGGGCGATACATTTGCAGGTGGCTTTATTGGATATATAGCTAAAACCAAAGATGTAAGCTTTGACAACATGAAACGTGCAATTATTTTTGGAAGTGCTATGGCAAGTTTTTGTGTTGAAAAATTCGGAACTGAAAATCTTTTAAACCTAGAACAAAATGTAGTTGATGCTCGTGTTCAAGAATTTATAGACTTGGTACAATTTGATATTTCCTTAGTTTAATAATTGATAATTTGAATTGATAAGTCGGGGTAAATTTATTTAAAATTTACTCTGATTTATTTTGGGGCACTATAAGTATCGTCTTCTTTTGATTTTGAATTTCTAGCATCAATATCTTCATAATAAATCCATTTGCCTTTTAAAAATTTGAAAGCATCAAAACTCAAATCATTAACATAAAATTGCTTTTGAAATTTCAAAGCAGGATTTGGAGGTACTAAATGGTCAAATACAATTAATTTTGTTTCCTTATTATATCTACAATTAATACTTATATCGTATTTGTATTCTAGTATAAACCTTCGTTGCAGCTTATTTCCAATTTGAAAAATTGGTTCTCCAAAAATCAAATTGTTATTTGCATCGATAGATATTGTTTCAATTACTTTTTTCTTACTAAGAATGCTTTTCCAATTAATTCCGATGAGGGTATAATAAATTTTTCTATTAAATGTTTTTTCTACCATTTGATAGTAGTGGGCACCATACCATTTATTGCTATTTGAAGCAGCATATTCTGGGTTTTTTAATTCATCACCTTTATCAGTTAAAAATACTGCTTTATAACAATTCTTAGTTTTAATAATTACCACACATTCATAAATATAACTCCCACTATCATTACTTAATTCCCATGAAAATAATTTTAATTTTCCATTAGTAGAACTATAAAATGAAATATAATCGAGGCTATCAAGTTTTGAAATGGTATTATTTGATGAACCTTCAGAAATGCATTTTTTTATATTTTCTGATAAATATTTTCTAGCTTGAAAAGTATTTGCTAGCCTTAATTTATTTGAAAGTGATTTTATACTATCGGAGTAGTTTATTTGAGCAATTGAAGTATTTGAAAGTATTATACAGAAGAAGAATAATCCCTTGTAAATAATTTTTGATGTAAAACCCAACTTTAGAAACTAAACTTTTTAATTTTATATATAAATGGAACTTGAAAGAAAATGAACGCAGCAATTATTACACCAAAAAATTGAGTGCTTGGATTGAAGTTTTGCAATGCAACAGCTACAGACAATGATCCAATATTGATGGCGTAAATAACTAAAACTACCTGTCTATGACTCAAGCCAATATCTTGCAATTTATGATGAATATGATTTCTATCGGCTGAGAAAGGTGATATTCCTCGCACTGCTCTAAAAATAAAAATTCTTAAGGTGTCGTAGAGCGGATAAATTAAAGCCGCAACCACTAATGATGGCTTCGAAATTTTATCTAAGGGTTCAATAAGTGTATAACTTTTTTCATATTCTATTAATTGCAAAGCAAGAATTGACATTATTAAACCTATGGTTAAAGAACCGCTATCTCCCATAAATATTCTTGCTGGTGAGAAATTAAATCCTAAAAAACCGAGTAATGAACCTGCCAATGAAAATGAGAAACAAGCCAAAACCAAATTGCCTGCAGCATAAAACCAAATACCAAATGCTGACGCTCCAATAAAGCCTACACCAGAAGCAAGACCATCAACACCATCTATTAAATTAAATGCATTTATAATTACAATAATTGTAAAAATAGAAAGTAGAATACTTATTCCCTCTGGCATTTGTTCTACCATTAAAATTCCATGTAGGCCTTTTATTCTGACATTTGAAATTAATACTAATATTAATGCAACTAAAACATGTGCCGCCAATTTTTTTATTGGTGCGGTACCAATAATATCATCCTTAATACCAACAAAAAAAAGTATAAGCATGCAAGCAATTTCATAGTTGAAATTTTGTATGTATGGTATTGGGTAAGTTATAGAGTATGCGAAAATTGTACCTGCAAAAATCATTATTCCACCTATGGTTGGTATTTCTCCATTATGCAATTTCCTATCTTCGTCTGGTTTATCAATTAAATCTTTTAGTTGAGCAACCTTTATTAGTGAAGGAGTAAAAAATACAACAATTACAAACGAAATTACAAAAGCCAAAAAACACAGTGCCATAAAATAAAATAATCTTAGCCAAATATATAATAAATGAAATTACTAATTGTAACTAAAGAACTAATTAATGATTATAATCTTAAGTGTTAATACTCTAGGTCTATAAAATATCCGGAGTGTGTTCTAACATTTAAAACTCTATTGTCATCAAAAATCAAATACTGACCTTTAATACCAGCCAAAGTCCCTTCAATAACTTGTACTTTTTCAAACCCTACACTATTCACTTTATCTGGATAACTTAATACCGGATAATTTATTTCAACAACTTCATTTTCAAGGGTTGCATAATCTTGCAAATCCATTGGTAAGGATTCAATAGCTTCATTTATTAAAGGTTTAAGATCCTCATGAGTGATTTCATTTTTAAGCATTTTTCTCCAATCGGTTTTATCGCTAAATAAATCCTTTAGTGCAACTTCAATGCTACCAGCTAAAAATCTATTGGGTGTTTCAGCAATAATTGTTGCTCTAGAGGCGCCTTGGTCAATCCAACGTGTTGGTATTTGAGTAGCCCTTGTTACTCCAACTTTAGTATGAGAGCTTTGCGCTAGATAAACATAGTGTGGCTGCACGTGGTTAGCCCTCTCCCATTCTGGGTCTCTTCCTTCACCCAAATGTCCTCTACATAATTCAGGTCGTAATATGCAATCAGCATTCTCAGGACTCTTCATAAAACATGTATAACAGAAACCTTGAGAAAATGACTTTGGCGTTAGTTTGCCACAATTAATGCAATTGATTTGACTATTATAGGAGAGCTTAATTTTATGAGATATTAAATCATTCATCACAAGTTTATTTTCTTGAAGATGCAATGTGTATTGAACAACATCATTTAATTGTGTGTTCATTTTTAATATATTACCACTATAAGTCATTTTTTTTTCTGCTAAGTAAATTTGTTTAAAGTTTCTATCAAAAATATTCTTATTTATTTTTAGTTACTTTTACTTCAATAAAGAGCTAATTTAAATCAACACTGCGGTTTATTTTTTAATTTAATAATCAAAAAAGAGCACATGTACAAAGAACATTTATTACACAACATTGAACGCGAAATAATTCTACTAAAGCGTTTGGCAGAAATAATTGAGGAAAAAGATTTAACATTTTCTCCTGGCGAAAAAGTAAGAACAACACATGAATTAATGCAGTATCTTTCTTCAATTGGAGCAAATATGATGAGTTGGATGTTGGACCCTAATTTTGGAGCAGAACAAAGAAAGGCAATAAGAGAAGAAAATATGAATGTTAGTATTGCCGATTTTTCTCATAGGTTGGATAATCAATTGAAAAAAATTAAAGAATCAATGTCATCTATTTCTGAAGAACAACTCTTAAACCATGAAATTGAGATGCCATGGAAAGAAAAGATGCCGCTTGGTGCAGGAATAATAAACGCACCAATAAAGTTTTTAACTAATTATAGAATGCAATTGTTCTTGAATTTAAAATTGAACGGGCGCCCTAATTTAGGTACTAAAGACGCTTGGGTGCTATAATGTAGGTTGCTTGGCTCTCTTTACAAATCTTCCATGTCCTTTTTCGAGTAAGCACTTTTCATTTTCAATTGCTACTTTCCCTCGTAACAATACAGTTTCACACTTACCAGTAAGTTCCCAGCCCTCATAGGCTGAGTAATCGCAATTCATATGATGCGAATTAACTGAAATAGTATGCTTCTTGTATGGATCAAAAATTACAATATCGGCATCGGCACCAATAGCTAAAGTTCCTTTTTGAGGATACATTCCAAATATTTTCGCCGCATTCGTTGAGGTTACTTCAACAAATTTTGACAAAGAAATTTTACCTTTTCTAACACCTTCACTATACATAAGTTCCATGCGATGTTCAATACCCGGGTGTCCGTTGGGTATTTTTGAAAAATCGTTTTCTCCCATTTTCTTTTGCTCCCACATAAATGGACAATGATCTGTACCTACAACATTTACGAGGTTTTGATTTATTCCACTCCATAAAGCTGTCTGGTCTTTCTTTTCGCGCAAAGGTGGACTCATTACCCATTTAGCGCCTTCAAAATCATTTTCATATAAGGAGGCATCTAAAACTAAATATTGAGTGCATGTTTCTACAAATATTTTTTGATTACGTGTTGTTGCTCTTCTTACAGCATTTAATGCGCCTTCGCATGTCATATGTACAATATATCCTGCACATCCGGTATAATTTAGCATATCTGCAAATCTTGCCGATGCTTCAGCTTCTGTTACTTCAGGTTGAGATAAATAATGGTATAAAGGGCTTAGCTTTCCCTCGGCACGATTCTTTGCAATTAAAGCGTCTATCATATCTCCGTTCGTAGCATGCACCGTGACTAATCCTCCATGTTTCTTAACAATCTTCATTAAATTAACCATTTGCCCATCATCAATCATTAAAGCACCTTTGTAAGCCATAAAAGTTTTAAATGATGTAATGCCTTCCTTCTCAATAAAATCAACTACTTCATTAGCTACCTCATTATTAAAATCAGTAATCGCCATATGATAAGAATAGTCGCAAATTGCATTTCCGATTGATTTTTTTTGCCATTCCGTCAAGGCATTATGCAAGGTATCGCCTTGAGATTGCAAAATAAAGTCGATGACCATTGTTGTTCCTCCATGCAAAGCAGCGCGAGTACCCGTTTCATAGTTATCACTGCTTGAGGTGCCCATAAAAGGCATATCTAAATGAACATGAGGATCTATACCTCCAGGAAAAACCAATTTCCCTGTTGCATCAATAAATCTCTTTGCATCCATATTTAGATTCTTTCCTATGGTAACGATTTTCTCATCTTCAATATAAATGTCAGCAATAAAATCTTCTGCAGCGTTTACAACATGTCCGTTTTTTATTAAAATGCTCATACTTAAAAGTTTTATTACGCTAATATAAAAAGTAATACTCAAGTTTAGCTAAAAAAGAACTTATATTGGATTTTAATTAGTCAATTATTGAAATTTGAATTATTGTTATAATAAATAAATATATTCGCATTCCAATTTTGATTTTATTGGTACAGAGCTTTGAAAAAGATATGAAGATAATAAAAATTGACAGAACAGATAAGACACCATTAGTTTTAATTGATTACTCTAAGTTATCTATTACTATTAGTGGTGTTGGTATAAGCAAAGATCCTCAAGATTTTATTTCAGAGTTACAAGCTGAAATTGAAAATTATCAAAAAGAGCACAATGAGGTTACTTTGAACATTACTTTAGAATATTTTAATACTGGCTTTTCTAAATGTTTATTAATGATTTTTATAAAGTTAGCAAAGTCTGATTTTAAGAAAATTGATGTCAATTGGTATGCTGATGAGGATGACTCTGAAATAAGAGAAGCTGGAGAAATGTTCCAAGAAATTACTAAGTTAGAGTTCAATTACATGGCGATTCCTAAGAAAAAGAAAAAGTGATTTTCTTTAATTAAAATTTTCATTCTACATGATATTTTAATTTGAGTTAAACTCGCAATCCGTTTAATTATTATTATACAATTCATTTATTTTTACATCCTAATTTATTCAAAATATTATGAGAACAAATCACGAAATTGATTACAAAATTATAGGCGAAGAAATGCAATGTGTAGAAATTGAGCTTGACCCTCAAGAAACCGTTGTAGCTGAAAGCGGAAGTTTTATGATGATGGATGATGGCATTCAGATGGAAACTATTTTCGGAGATGGAAGTAAGAGTAATTCAGGAGGTTTTATGAATAAACTCTTTAGTGCTGGCAAAAGAATTTTGACTGGTGAAAGTTTGTTTATGACAGCATATACTAACCTCGGACAAGGAAAAAAACGGGCATATTTTGCGGCACCATATACTGGCAAAATTATACCGTTGGATTTATCTCAATTACAAGGCCGAATTATTTGCCAGAAAGATTCTTTTTTATGTGCGGCAAAAGGAGTAAGCGTTGGCATTGAATTTCAAAGAAAATTAGGCACTGGATTGTTTGGTGGCGAAGGTTTTATTATGCAGAAATTAGAAGGCGATGGAATGGCATTTGTGCACAGTGGAGGCAACATAATTGAACGTAATTTGCAATATGGCGAAAAATTAAAAATTGATACAGGCTGTATTGTTGCGTTTACAAGTGGTGTAAACTATGACATAGAATTTATTGGAGGAATAAAGAATACACTATTTGGTGGCGAAGGGATGTTTTATGCAACTTTAACTGGGCCAGGTAAGGTGTGGATTCAATCATTGCCGATTAGCCGATTAGCAAGCCGCATATTGAGTTATGGTTCTGTTGGAGGAAGAAAAGAAGAAGGAAGTATTTTGGGCGGATTAGGTAACTTGTTGGATGGGGATGGGTTGTAGAAATATATCTTTGCTAGAATATTAGAACTAAATTAATGAATTAGTGCTTATTTGTAATCATTAATAGCCTTAAATTAATTCTACAAATATTTCATCTTTCGTGTCTTTCATTATGCCTATTTCAAAAACTTTTTGTTTGCTTTCTTTCATTAAGTCACGAAACTCCGACACATAATCTTTTCTTACACTAATAATCAATCCACCGTTAGTTTGAGGGTCACAAAGAGTAAGGAATTCCAGTCCATTCATACCATTTGTTGTTGGTTTATACGCATTTAAATTTCTCGTTGTATTGTCAGGATAAATAAACTGTTTTAGATAATGTTCAACTCCATCTAATAAAGGTATTTTATTGTAATTGATTTCAGCACACAAATTACTGGCCTTAGCCATTTCAGTTAAGTGCCCCAATAAACCAAAACCTGTAACATCAGTAATAGAATTTACATAATGTGCTTCTCCTAAAATTTCTCCAACTCTATTCAGTTCAATAGTTGTTTCAACAAGAGTATTATAATGAGTTTCGTTAATAATTTTTCTTTTATGGGCAGTGGCAAGAACTCCTGAG
>JBEIDK010000032.1:0-27810 GCA_040383485.1 Flavobacteriales bacterium | reverse complement strand
TTTATTTTTCGTGAAATGTTCTATTGCAAAAGCGCCATAACTCTGCATTAAAAAATTCGGAATTAGATTTCTACCCTCATAATAGTTATTTTGCCAAAGCCCTGTAAAGCCTACTGAACCTGAAAAACCTCTTATTACATGGTGCTCCCATATAAAGTCAGCAGTTTGAGTTGTAAGGTTAAATTGTAATTCAGGTTTGTTCTTTGCTGCTTCGTAATTATTTCTTTGACGATGTGCATCAAACTCACTGCGCTTGTTGGTTTGATATGCATACACAAATGTAAATTTACCTAACCTAGGACTAAAGTAATATGCATTGGCCTTATTCAGTTCGTGCACAATTAATTGCTTGGGTCTATCTATCTTATAGGTAAAACTATCTATAAACTCCTTTCTTGGCTTGGCTTGTGTAAAGGCATAATCAAGGTCGGTTAGGTTTCCTATATGAGAACCCTTAAACAATGCTACCTCAGTATTAAAACTACTTCTAAATAGTTCTACACCATAATTTTCTTTTACGTAGCCAAATGCCGCTGAATAGTTTTTTTCGATAACTCCAGTGTTACTTAGTATGTAGTTTGGTGTATGCACATTACCCATTTTGCGCATTGTACCTTGTACCCTGGCTTTAATAGCATTTATTTTTTTAGGACTATATTCAATAATGCCTGAACTGGCAGCACCTATGCCATTGCTAAATCCGACCATATTAATTTCGCCACCTAATTTATTTATATCGTTCAACTTTTTCGGCTCAACTAAAATAACACCTGCTATTGCATCACTGCCGTATCTTACTGCATTTGCACCCTTAATAACACTTAAACTAGTGGCTAGGTAAGTATCAATTTCAGGGGCATGCTCACTGCCCCAGTTCTGACCTTCTTGTCTAACTCCATTGTTTAATATTAAGATTCTATTGCTATGCATACCATGTATTACAGGTTTCACAATATTACTTCCGGTGCTTAAAATATTGACACCGCTAATGCTTTTTAATCCTTCGCCTAGTGTCGTTCCTTGTGCCTTAGTGAGTTCAATATCTTTTAGTACAATTTTATTTAGGGCTTCAATTTCCTCTCTTTTATGCTCAACTTTTGTAAAAGTTTTTAAGTCAATAGTTGCAGGAGCTAGGTAAATATCCAACTTTTTTGTTTGAGGAATATATACTGTTGCCTTTATTGTTTTATACCCTAGCAACTCAACATAATATTCATAGCTTCCTACACAAACACTATCAATTGAGAAGCCAATTGATGTGTTGCTAAATACTGTTTTATTCTTTTCAGGAAAAATAATGATGGCTTCTAGTTGGGTATTTGTTATTGAATCAAAAACCAAACCTTTAAAGTTGTAGCTGCAATTATTTTGCGCACTTGTGAAAGAATAAATCAATAAATAAGAGACTATTAAATATAGTTTTAGTTTCAAAATTGTGTTAACTTAAATGTGATTTAATAACTACTCAGGAATTTAAGTAATTAAGTAAAACATCAACCATGGCTTACACATGTATGCTCAAGCAAAAGTTGATAGAATAATAAAAAAAAGTACTTTTTAAGCTTTTAATATTGGTGGTCCGCGTAGGGAGAAGGGAAATATTTGCTGCAGAGTTATCTCTAAAATGGTTAAGGAGCAAAGTTTAAAGTCTATGAAAGAAAAAATAAAATACGATGGATTAATGGTTGACTCGAAACTAGAAATTTCAAATTGCAACATTTCGCAATGAGTATGTTCAGTAGATAAATTATTTCCTGAATCAAATTCACAATGAGTATCAGTGTGAGAGGTAAAAATATGCCATGTTTCTTTAGGTACAATTAAACCTAAAAGGATGATAAAAAAGAGGGCTATATGTTTAGTAAACCTTTGCAATTTAATTGCAAGTATAGTGTTTATTTTTTGTAAAAAAATTTAGTTGTTGTCCCTTACTACGTCCCTAGTGTTAGCTTGCGCTGTTGGAGTAATGTAAACGTCAGCAATATTAATATGTGCTGGCCTTGCTGCTACCCAAAAAATCGTTTCGGCAATGTCATCTCCATTCAATGGCTTAATATTTTTATAAGGATTGGCAGCTAATTCTTGGTCACCATTAAATCGAACCAATGAAAATTCGGTTTCAACTAGGCCAGGTGCAATGTTGCAAACTCTAATATTATATGGCAATAAGTCGATGCGCATACTTTTTGAAAGTGAATCAACGGCTGCTTTAGTTGCACAATATACATTTCCATTCGGATATGCTTCTTTGCCAGCTATTGATGCTACATTTATAATATGGCCACTTTTTTGTTCTATCATTATTGGGGCAACCAATTTGGTTATGTAAAGCAAACCTTTGATGTTGGTATCAATCATACTTTCCCAATTATCGATATTACCATCTTGAATGGCTCCAAAACCTGCTGCTAGTCCAGCATTATTAATAAGGATATCTACGCTTAATTTTTTTTCTATGATTTTCTGAAAGGCAATTTTTGCTTCTTCAAGATTTCTAACATCAAAACACAAGGGCAGTACCTTCACACCGTAAGCAGATTTTAGCTCTTTCTGCAATTCTAAAAGTCTATCATTTCTACGACCAGTAATAATTAAATTGTAATTATTTTTAGCAAATATTCTGGCGCATGCCATTCCAATTCCTGATGTGGCACCTGTTATTAATACATTTTTCATTCAAATTATTTTTTGCTAAAGTATTATGGAGAATTAAATAATAAGCAATAATATTAATTATTGCCTCCACTCATTTGATAATCTAATTTATTGCGGTTACTGATGCGTGCATTTATTTCACGGATATATTTATGTCCATTCCCTAATCCAAATTCAGATGCAGAACGTTTAGCATATTCTAGTGCCAACTCAAGGTTGCCTTCTCTTTCACATGCTACAGCCATATTATAACAAGCCTTGCCAGCAATATTTTTGTCTTTATTTACAAGCATTTCTTTTTTCCATATTTCAATGGCAGCATTCCAATTATTTTTCTTCGCGAACAAGGCTGCTTTTTTTAAGTTATCATTTCCTGCTTTGTAAAATTTGCGGTTGATGGTAGTCCAATATGGCGAAATTCTTTGTCCGTAAATACTACCATTTGCAAACCCACTTTGATTGATTGCGTTTCTCTTGTATGGCAGAGCGGCTTGAGCGGCCTGCGGATTTGGACCCTTCGCAGAAAACTGCTTATTGTTATTGGCTACAAAATAATCTACAATATTTTTTGTTGAATCATCATACATTCTCCACTTTGTTGTCACTTGTAAATTTACCGTTGCTAGGCTGCTTATTACTTTTAAATTACTACCATCTCTTTGTTTAACTAAATCTTCAACTACTCCCATGGTTAGCCTAGAATTCGAATCAAAATTTTCCATAGACACAAGTCCGTCAAGCTGATGTCTTTCGCATATTGCGTGCACTGTATTAAAATCCATTGGAGTGTCGAAGTTTGCAGTATTACCGTCAATATTTACTGCTGGAATGCTAACAATAAATCTACCACTTCGTTCAAGTTCTTGTTTCACTGCAATAAGCGCTTGTTCAGCACCTTCGCGGTCGGCACCTATGCTTTCGCCTGATAAAACTCCTTCAAGAATGTTTAACCATTTATCATCTTTTGAAGCAAGACTTCTATTGATGATACCTATTCGTTTTATATGAGGAGGAATAGTTATTGCTGCAGGTTGTAATACATTTAAGTATGCATGCGGAGAACAAGCAGAGATTGTAAGGGCTATTAAAATACCGAGTGTAAAATTTTTCATTTTATATTTTTTTAAAACTTATGTAACATCGTGCCAAAAGATTTATTTTCCTTTAATAAAATCGACAGCGTGTCTTACGTTGCCATATTTACTTAGCATTTCTTGAGCAAATTCTTTTTCAACATTGGTTTCTTTCATAATCATTTCAATGCCTCTATTTATAAGTTTATGATTAGAAAGTTGCATGTCAATCATTTTGTTACCGCGCACATGTCCCATTTTTATTAGTACAGAGGTTGATATCATATTTAAAACTAATTTTTGAGCAGTACCTGATTTCATTCTAGTGCTACCTGTTAAAAATTCAGGACCAACAATTATTTCTATCGGATATTTGGCTTCAATTGCAATAGGAGAGGAGCTATTGCAAACAATACATGCTGTACTAATGTTATTTGAATTACATTTTTTTAATGCACCAATTACATATGGGGTAGTGCCGGATGCTGCAAGACCAATTACAAAATCTTTCTCATTTATATTATGCGCTTGTAAATCAATAAAACCTTGTTCAGTATTGTCTTCAGCAAATTCTACAGCGCTTCTAATAGCAGTATCACCACCTGCAATAATACCAATTACTAAGTCATGAGATACGCCAAAAGTTGGAGGGCATTCACTGGCATCAACAATTCCTAATCGGCCACTGGTGCCCGCACCAATATAAAACAGACGCCCTCCTAGCTTCATTTTCTCAACAATTTTATCAATCACAATTTCAATCTTTGCTATTACTTTTTCTATTGCTAGCGGAACCGTTTTGTCTTCATTATTAATATTAGTAAGTAATTCATGAGTTGACATTTTTTCAAGCATATTGTATTTTGATTCTGACTCAGTAGTTCGTTGTGTTGCCATTATCTTTAATTGATTATTACAAATTAATGAAGTTAAATTTAGTATTTAATATAATTAAGAATTAAATTATTTATTAAATTTCAAAAAAATATATGAGGAATTATGCTTTATCAAATTCTTAAGTTTTTAATGAAGATTACTGTTTCAGTATTTTTTCGTTCTATCAGTATCCGCAATAAGAATTTAATTCCTAAGGAAGGACCATTAATGATTGTTGCTAATCATCCTAGTACATTTATGGATCCAATTGTTATTGCAACTATGCTAGATAGAAAATTATATTTTTTGGCTAAAGGAGCACTTTTTAAAAGTAAAATCGCAAAGTGGTTATTGCCTAAGTTTAATATGATTCCTGTTTATAGAAAGCAAGATGACCCAAGTCAAATGACTAAAAATGAAGAATCATTTGAAAAATGTTATGAATATTTAGAACAAGGATGTGCCATCTTAATTTTCCCGGAAGGAACAAGCATTACAGAACGAAAACTGCGCCCAATAAAGTCGGGTGCAGCAAGAATAGTTTTAGGGGCAGAACAAAAAAATAACTTTGAACTTGGTATTAAAGTAATAACTATTGGTTTAAATTATACCAATCCTCACAGGTTTAATAAAGATTTATTTATAAATATTGATTTGCCAATTGATACCAAAGATTTTAAACAAGAATATATCTTAGATTCATTTAAAGGTTCGAAAAGCTTAACAGAAACAATAAGAGCAAAATTGGAAAAACTTATTATTGACATTCAGGATAGCAATACTGACAAATTAGTTGCAAACATTGAGCTGCTTTATAAATACAAGTTAGAAGCGGAGAATGGTATTAAAATAACTGATATGGAAGATAGTTTTAATCTTACAAAAAACATTGTTGCATCGGTAAATCATTATGTTGAAACAGACCCAGCAAGAGCAAAAAATATGGAATTTAGGATTTCTGAGTTTCTGAATAATTTAAAAACAATTGATTTGAAAGATGAGTATCTCGAAGAAATTAAGAGTACAAAATCATTGACCTTTAATGCAATTAAATCAATCATAATTTCAATTATTGGTTTACCTTTTTACTTGTTTGGATTAATAAATAATTATTTACCATTTGAGATACCAGGTTGGATAGCCAGAAAAACTAGCAAAACGCCGGAATTTATAGGTGCTATTGGCATGGTTGGTGGAATGTTTACTTTTTTAATTTTTTATACCATTCAAATATTATTGGTTTGGAAATTTACTTCATCATCTTTATTTACTTTTTTGTATGCATTAAGTCTCCCAATTACTGGATTATTCGCCTATTGGTACTATTATACAATTTTAAAAATAAAGGCCAGGTGGACAATGGTTAATTTATTTTTAACTAGGAGTGTTTTGATATCTAATCTTATTTATGAAAGAGAGCAGATAATAATAGAGTTAGATAAAGCGAAGGAGGATTATCTTAAATTTAAAGCAGGTTAGTGGCGCTATAATTACTTTTATTCATAAAATAAGAAATTGATAATTATAAGGTAAATTACTTTTTGAAAAGTTTAAAATTTGGGGTTGTATTTTAAATAATCGTAATAAAAAAATAAAAATATTTTAAAATTATATTGAGTTTTGAATTATTTCTCACAACTGATGCACACTAATTGAGAAGAATTATTTTCATATAAATTCTAAATTAATACATTTATTCACTTTTATTTTGGAGTTGAGCTATACTCTAAATAAATAGAAATTCAATGACTATGAAAATAACAAAGTTTTAATAAATTTTTAAAAAACGAACATGAAAAATATTTTTAAAGCTGCTGATGCAGATGAAGTGATTGCAAGAATAAATAAGTTAACTCCTGAAACAAAGGCTGTTTGGGGCAAAATGAGTGTTGACCAAATGTTGGCTCACTGCAATGTTACCTATGAAATGCTTTATACAGATAAACATCCAAAACCTAATTTCTTACTCAAATTTATTTTAAAGTCATTTATAAAGAATAGTGTTGTTAACGATAAGCCATACAAACAAAATGGGCAAACAGCACCAGCATTTGTCATTGCAGACCATAGAAATTTTGAAGATGAGAAAAAACGATTGATTGATTTTATAAAAAAAACACAAGAACTTGGAGAAGATTATTTTGATGGAAAAGAGTCGCATTCCTTTGGTGTATTAAATAAATCGGAATGGAATATGATGTTTTATAAGCATCTTAATCATCATCTAAGTCAATTCGGAGTCTAGGTCAATTTTATTCTCTTCTAACACCTGTTTTGTATTAAATTTCATGTTCAGAAATTTCTTGATATTAGATATTCATAAAACATTATCATGCAAATTGGTAACATAAAAATTTGGTTTACCTGTTTTATTTTATTAACAAGTTTCATATTAGGTTATTCTCAAAGTTTAATAAAGATTAAGGTAGTAGATGCAAAAAGTAAATCTGCACAATCTTTTGTTACCATATCAGAGAACAATCAATTACTTGGTACTACTGATAGTATAGGCAAGTGTAATATAAAATTGACTGACGGTGTACACTCAATTACGTTTTCATTAATTGGTTTTGAAACACTTAATAAAACTATAAATGCACCCAATAGTGAATTGGTAGAAATTGAATTAAATTCTTCTGAAATAAATTTAGAAGAGGTAGTAATTGTTTCTTCTTCTCGTAATAATTCAAATATTGAAAATTCAACTTTAAAGGTAGAAGTTTTAGGTAAAGAAGAATTAGGTGAAGAGGCAAGTATAAAACCGGGTAACATTGCAAGTATTTTGGGCGATGTTAGTGGGGTGCAAATACAGCAGTCATCTGCAACATCTGGCAATAGCAATGTTCGTATTCAAGGATTAGATGGCAGGTATACTCAGTTGCTTCGTGATGGAATGCCTTTATTTGAAGGATTTGCTGGTGGTTTCGGAATTTTAAGTATTCCACCGCTTGATTTGCAACAAATAGAATTGGTTAAAGGAAGTGCATCAACTTTATATGGTGGTGGTGCAATAGGTGGACTCATTAACCTAATATCACGAAAACCAAAAATGCAACAAGAAGCAGATATTCTTTTAAATGCAACAACACTAAAAGAATTTAATGGCAATGTTTTTCTTGCTAAGAGAAATGCAAAATTTGGATATAGTTTATTTGCAGGTAAAAACAGGCAGTATGCGGTTGACGTTGATAAAGATGGGTTTAGTGATTTGCCAGATGCTATAAGCTACATCTTTCATCCAAAATTATTTTATTACCCAAACGAAAAAACAACCCTGTCAATTGGTTATAGCGGCGTAATGGATAGCCGAACTGGTGGAGACTTATTTAATAATATTCTACCATATGATCCTTACACAGAAAAAAACGCTTCCAATAGAAATACAGGTGAGTATTTGTTTGAGCAACATTATAATAACGACATTAAGCTAACCATAAAAGGAAGTGCAAGTTATTTTAATAGAACAATAATTGTAACAAATCAGCCGACAATTCAAGCAAATCAAATCAACTATTACAATGAAGCATCTGCTTACATACCTATAAAAAAAAGTAATTTGGTATGTGGTGTTAATTTTGTTGGCGATGATTACAAAACAATAAAACCATCATTAGCAAATTTAAAATACTTCAATAATAAAACGCTTGGTTCATTTGCACAATTTAGTTGGCATTTAAATGAAAATGCAACTGTTGAAACAGGAATAAGAATTGACAATCATTTTAAGTATGGCATTTTTGTTTTGCCAAGGTTTGCTATTTTTAAAAGGTTTGATAAACATTGGGCAAGTAGAGTAGGCTATGGTGCTGGTTATAAAACGCCAAACCCTCTAGTGCAACAAAACATAGATTATAACGTGTTACAATTGCAAACTGTAAATAATTTCGTGGTGCCAGAAAAGTCTAATGGCTTTAATGCAGAAGTAAATTATAAGTATGAATTTAATGATGAATCATCATTATTTATAAATCAAGCCTTTTTTTATACTCAGATAGTTAAACCAATTCAATTTCGTCAAGCTCCTATTATTGGTTCACCAATTTTCTTGAATAACGCATCTAATCCAACAATTAGTCGTGGTTCTGATACTTACATTAAACTTAAGTACAACGCTTGGGAATTATATGCTGGCTATACTTATACTTATGCAGTAAGTAATTACAAGGCTGTATTTGGAATGGGAAACGAATTTCTACCACTTACACCTAAACATCGATTTGCGTTTGTGGCAGTATATGAAATTGAACATATTTGGAGATTCGGGTTAGAAGGTAGCTTTACAGGCAAGCAATTCAGATATGACCGTAGTAAAACACCTGCTTACTTTTTTGGTGCGGCAATGGTTCAAAGAAATATTGGAAAGCATTTTATTGTTGTTTTAAATTGTGAAAATTTGTTCGATTTTAGAATGAGTAAAGTAGAGAGTTTATATGTTGGTTCAAAATACAATCCAACCTTCAAACCCCTTTGGGCACCTATTGATGGGAGAGTTGTTAATCTGTCGATTAGATGGAAATTGTAGATTTGATTACACAATAAAAGCTGTTTTCATGATAGATGAAAATTCGTTTTTATTCAATAGTTTTATGACAGAAAAATGATGAAACAATCATAGTTAAGTAGTTTAATTAATACAAAATTAAAAACGTAAAAAAAATATAATTTGATGAATGAAAAAATTGTAATAAAAAACATTAGTATCGTAAACGAAGGTTCAATATATATTAGTGATTTACTAATTTATGATGGATTAATACAACGTATTGGAAATGTTGTTGATGTTGCAGCGGCTAAAATTATAGATGGAACAGGAAAATTTATTATGCCAGGAGTAATTGATGGTCAAGTTCACTTTCGCGACCCTGGCCTCACGCATAAAGGAGATTTGTATACTGAAAGCAAAGCAGCAATTGCCGGAGGTGTTACCTCATTTATTGATATGCCCAATACCGTTCCTAATGTTTTAAGTACCGAAATATTAAATGATAAATATAAAATTGCTTCTGAAAAATCGCTTGCCAATTATGGTTTTTTTCTTGGGGTAAATGGCGAGACAATTGATGAGGTTATTAAGCTAGACACATCAAAATACTTAGCAGTTTCAGATGATGGATTGTACTTTACAAAAAAAGGAAACCTCTTGGCTGACAATCCTGAAACTTTAGAAAAATTACTAGCAAATTGTAAAACAATTGTAGCCATTCATTCAGAGTTAGAACAAATAGTTGAAGAGAATGAAAATATTTATAGAGAAAAATATGGTGAAGATGTTCCCGTAAAATATCATCCAATAATTAGAAGCGAAAAAGCTTGTTATGAGGCCACAAAAAGAGCCATTGCAATTGCGAATAAGCACAATGCTAGGTTGCATATTTTACACCTTACAACTGAAGCAGAAACTCATTTGTTTAGAAATGATATTCCAATAGAAAAAAAGAATATTACTACTGAAGTTTCTGTGCATCATTTATGGTTTTCCGACAAAGATTATGAACGTTTAGGAACTCTTATTAAATGGAATCCAGCAATAAAAACTGAAAAGGATAAAGATGGATTGTTAAAAGCTTTGCTAGATGACAGAATAGATATTATAACTACTGACCATGCTCCTCATACATTAGAAGAAAAACAAAAGCCTTATTTTCAATCTATGTCTGGCGCTCCAATGGTTCAGCACTCACTAAACATTATGCTTGAATTCTATAAGCAAGGACTTATAACACTTGAAAAAATAGTAGAAAAAATGTGTCATAATGTTGCAATTTTGTATGGCATCGAAAAAAGAGGATTTATACGCCAAGGTTATTATGCAGACTTAACCATAGTTGACTTAGATTCAGAATGGACAGTATCTAAAGATAATATTTTATACAAATGTGGCTGGTCGCCAATTGAAGGTACAAGCTTTAGAACTAAGGTTACTCATACTTTCGTTAATGGAAATTTAGTATTTGATAATGGTAAATTTAATGAGACAATAAAGGGCATGGCATTGGAAAAGCATGGTTTATAAGCAGCAATTTATTTGATTGGAAAGTCTACTGCAAAAAAAACTCTCAATTTCTGAGAGTTTTTTTTCAATTATACAGCTGCCATTTTACGCTCACTCTTAAATGGAGCATAGTGGAAATGTTTAGGGTCTTTAATCTTTTCTGGATATTTAATATGATATTCAAATTCTTCACGGAAATGTCTGATGGCACTTGCAACAGGCCATGCAGCCGCATCGCCAAGCGGACAAATGGTGTTGCCTTCAATTTTTTTAGCTACATCAACCAAAAGGTCAATGTCTTGAGGGTGACCATGTCCGTGTTCAATTCTATGTAACACTTTTTCCATCCAACCAGTACCTTCACGGCAAGGGCTGCATTGTCCACAACTTTCGTGGTGATAAAATCTTGAAAAATTCCAAAGACTCCTTACAATACAAGCACGGTCATCGTAGGCAATAAATCCACCAGAACCTAACATAGAACCAGTTGCAAATCCTCCATCGCTTAAGCTTTCATAGCTCATCAATCTAGGTTCGCCAGCAGCAGTTTTTAATATTAATTCCTTTGGTAAAATAGGCACTGATGAACCTCCAGGAACACAAGCTTTTAGCTCCCTGTCGCCTGATATTCCTCCACAATACTCATCACTATAAATAAATTCTTCAACTGGTAATCCTAATTCTATTTCATAAACACCTGGCTTTTTTAAATTACCACCTGCTGAAATCAGTTTCGTTCCGGTTGATTTTCCAATTCCAATTTTAGCATATTCATCACCACCATCGTTTACAATTGGTACAACCGATGCAATAGTTTCTACGTTATTAACCACAGTTGGGCAAGCATATAAACCAGCAATAGCCGGAAATGGTGGCTTCATTCTTGGATTTCCTCTTTTGCCTTCTAATGATTCTAATAATGCAGTTTCCTCACCGCAAATGTAAGCACCAGCTCCAGGGTGAACATATAAGTCGAGGCTATACCCAGAACCTAAAATATTGTTACCTAAAAAACCAGCAGCATAAGCTTCTGCAATTGCTTTTTCTAAAATACGTAGCACATAAAAATATTCTCCTCTGATATAAATATAGCTTGTACGTGCGCCTAATGCAAAGCTACTTGTTATCATTCCTTCAATTAATAAGTGAGGAATTTTTTCCATTAAGTAGCGGTCTTTAAATGTACCGGGTTCGCTTTCATCGGCATTACATACTAAGTACCTTGGCTTGCCTTCAGGCTTTGCTAAAAATCCCCATTTCATTCCAGCAGGGAATCCTGCTCCACCACGTCCACGTAATCCTGATTTTTTTACTTCTTCAACAATTTCATCGGGAGTCATTGTTTTCAGTGCTTTCTCAACACTGCGGTAACCTCCCATTTTTCTATATACTTCAAAGGTATTGATTCCTTCTACATTAATATGTTCTAGTAATAATTTACGACTCATTATTTATATTTGTTGTGCTTTTTTATTGATTAATATAAATCCTTCAATTTAAACGTAAGCAAATATAATTTTGTTTTTTAAAACTAGTACTGACAAGAAAATATATTTTCAAATATTTATTCAATAGCCAATTTATTGCAATAGAAGTATTTGTTTAATTTATAAATGGCTATAAATTTAGCTTAAACACTGTTTTAACAAGTTGGTCCTTGTACATGGCTCCAATCGGCAACGCTTCTTTAGCTGTTTCAACGGTATTTCCACTAATTGATTTAACGGCATGTAAGGCCAAAATAAATGACTTGTGAATTCTAGTAAATTCATTGTTGGGAAGGGTTCCCTCCATCTTTTTCATAGTCATATGCGTTACGTAATGTTTGTCTTTAGTGTGTACTTTCAAATAGTCCTTTAAACCTTCAACATATAATATTTCGTCAAAGTTTAACTTCACCATTCTACCATCCACTTTAATGAAAATGTATTTGTTAGATTTCTCACTCACTACAGTGCTTTCTAAATTTTTTATAATAGAAATGGCCTTATTAACAGCTTTCAAAAATCTTTCGAACGGAATTGGTTTTAATAGGTAATCTAGCACATCTAATTCATAACTTTCAATGGCATGGTTTGGATATGCAGTTGTAAGAATTGCCAATGGAGGTTTATTCAAAGACTTTAAAAAGCTCAACCCATCAATGATGGGCATATTAATGTCTAAAAAAATCAAGTCTATTTTTTGAGAATGCAGCATTTCCACTGATTCAACAGCATTGTTGCATCTGGCAATTAAATTCAGTTCTGGTACATTAGA
This sequence comes from Flavobacteriales bacterium, assembly GCA_040383485.1. Taxonomy (GTDB): domain Bacteria; phylum Bacteroidota; class Bacteroidia; order UBA4408; family UBA4408; genus JBEIDK01. The sequence continues at coordinate 14,955 of JBEIDK010000032.1, read as the reverse complement.
AATATAACTTTCTAACACATCTAATGCCAAAGGTTCATCATCAATTATTAAGCAGTTTATCATGATATTTGCGTTAGTTTATGTTGATACTAAGTTCGGTTTTATAAGAAGTTTCATTCAAAGATATTTTTAATTGATGAGAATTAGGATATAGTAATATTAATCTTTTTTTTTACGTTTTGTAACCCTATTCCATTAGCCAATTGTTTCTTCTCATTATTATTATCTTTTGAATTTTCTACACTCAATTTTATTATTCCATTGCTAAACTCAAGGTCAATATTTATCCAATTTTTCTCTGGAATATTATTCAATCCATGCTTAAATGCATTTTCAACAAAAGGTATTAATAAGAAAGGTTCTATTTCACTTTCATCGGGCATACCGCTTAAATTGAATGTAATTTTTTCATTGTTATTATGCCTTATTTTTTCTAATTCAATATAGTCATAAATGAACTGTATTTCTTTTACAACCTTTACTTTGGGTGCATTACAATCATATAATACATAGCGCATTAGGTTGCTCAATTTCAATACTATTTCAGGTGTTTTTTCAGACTTTTGTAAACTTAAGGCATAAATATTATTTAAGCTATTGAATAGAAAATGCGGATTTACTTGAGCCTTTAATACATTTAATTCTAATTGTAAGTTGTCCTTTTCTAGTTCTAAAATTTTATTTTGAGTTGAAATAGCTAGCCAGGTATATTTAAGAGCATAGGTTATTACAAAAGCAAACAAGCCTTCTAATACATCATAAAGTGGAGCCAAGGTATTGATGTAATAACTCATTTTTAAGGTAATCCAACTTAATGGCAACTGATGTAAAACAAAGTAGTTGAAATATGAATAAACAAAAAGCGAACTTATAGTGAGAAGTAAGTATTGTGCATATTTTTTAGTATTCAGATATTTTGGAACAAGAACATATAAGTGCAAATACACAAATGGCATTTGCGTAAAAATATAGGTAAATGAAAAAAGAAATGCGCTCTCTATTCCGAAAATTCTAATAATATCATACAGCGTTCTCGAGAGCCAAGCAACCCAAAATAGAGAATGTAAAACTAATCTTCTTTGGTTTGAGGTAATTTTTAAATTAAAATATTCAACGTGCCTGCTCATATTGTAAAAGTATAGTTTAAAATATTAATCAACATTTTAATAGACATAATTATAAAAACCATAGACATTTGTTATCTTATTTGACCAATAAAAAAATTTGGTTTTATACAAGTGCATTAAGTTTATGAAATTTTCACTTTAACCATAATCACATAACTTTATATTCGCTATTTATTATTATGAGCTTAAAATCTTTCATATTTTTTTTAATACTGTTTAGTAGCATCATCAATAGCGGTGCTAAGCCATTTAAGTTCGAGAAAGAAAGAGTAGTATATTTTGGAAATTTTGGTCTGCAATTTGGAACATTCACGCTAATAAATATTTCGCCAACAATAGGATATAGATTTACAGATAAGCTAACAGCAGGTGCTGGTCCTTTAATGAATTACGTGAGTGACAATTATTCTAAGTTTTCAAATTTTAGCTACGGAGCTAGGATTTATGGAAAATATTTTATTTTCGAAAATGCTTATTTAACGGGAGACTATCAATTAATAAATAATTATTGGCAGGGTAATAACATTAGAACTTGGATTGATATTCCGCTTGTAGGAGGTGGTTATAGACAAAGTTTAGGAGGAAATTTTTTTCTTGATTTTTCAGTTCTTTGGAACCTTAATAATCAAGCAAATGGATATTATTCAAATCCTATTTTAAGAGGTGGAGTAAGTTTTAGATAATGTTATGGAAAAAAACAAGGCAAATAAAGTAGTCGACTTAATGTATGAAAATGATTGGTTTAGCCAATGGTTAGGCATTGAACGTGTTTTTGTTGAAGAGGGCAGGTGTATTTTAAAATTGAAAGTGAAAAAAGAAATGCTTAATGGATTTCAAATTTTACATGGAGGTATTTATTATTCATTGGCGGATAGTGCCTTGGCTTTTGCCTCTAATTCATACGGAATAAAGTCTGTTTCAATAGAAACTTCTATTTCACACCTATTGCCTTGCAAAGAAGGTGATGTCGTTACAGCCACTACCAATGAAGTTAGTAAAACCAATAAAATTGCTATTTATAATATAGATATTACTAATCAAGATAACAAGTTGGTAGCAGTTTTTAAAGGAACTGTATACATTACCGGCAAACCTTGGTTTGAAGAATAATTTTTGAATTATTTAATTGTATCAATTCTTAAACTTTTTTTAATTGTTCATTACAAGTGGCTTAAAGATGAATTTATTGATTACAAAAATTGACTAAACATTTTTTGTATTTTGCACCAATTAAATTAACAATATGAATTTCGAATTACCGCACATACCTAAAAGAGAAGCTAAGCCAAGAAAAAATGGAGTGACCATGGTCATGGACAAAGGTCTTAGTTTAAATGAAGCTGAAAACTTAATGTCGGCAAGTGACCATATAGTAGATATTATAAAGTTAGGATTTGGAACTTCTTATGTATCTAAAAATCTCGACGAAAAAATAAAACTGTATAAAAAAGCTGGAATGATGGTATACCTTGGTGGTACCTTATTTGAGGCTTTCATTATTAGAAATATGTTTGATGATTACTGCAAATTATTGGATAAGTATAAATTGGAATACGCTGAAGTTAGTGATGGTAGTATTGTTCTTGACCATAAATTAAAATGTGAGTATATCAATAAACTTTCTAAGCGATTTACTGTTTTTTCTGAGGTAGGTTCTAAAGAAGAAGGGATAATCATTCATCCATCTAAATGGACTGGAATGATGAAAAAGGAATTAGAAGCTGGAAGCTGGAAGGTAATTGCTGAAGCTAGAGAAAGTGGAACGGTTGGAATTTATCATAGCAGTGGTAAAACGCACAGTATGCTTATAGATAAGATAACTGCAAAGGTTAAGCCAGAAGATATTATGTGGGAAGCGCCTTTAAAATCGCAACAAGTTTGGTTCATTAAACAATTTGGTCATGAAGTGAATTTGGGAAATATTGCTCCTAATGAAGCTGTAGGCCTTGAAACACTAAGACTAGGTTTGCGCGGTGACACATTCTTTCAGTTTTTACCAAAGAAATAATAAACCTTCCTTTTCTTTTTGCTTCATAACTCAAAGCCCCAAAGGAGTGGAACTACAAAACTTTAATTTAATTGAAAAATAATTATTAATTTATAACAACTCCTACACTTCCTCCCCTTAGGGGAGGGCTAGGGTGGGGCTTATTCAAATGGCCAAGCGCAATCAAACATCAGACGACGAAACATTACCAAAGTTCAAATTTACCAAAGCATCATTAAAAAAAGCAAGCAGAATATTAGTCTATTTTGCTCCATACAAATGGAAGTTTTTTTTAGGATTAATATTCTTATTTTTAACTAGCGTTACTGCAATAGTTTTTCCAAAATTATTGGGAAATTTAATTGATGCTGGCGATATTAGTGATGAACGAATTAAGCAAGTTGGAATTTATTTGTTGCTCTTATTCGCTGGTCAGGCTATCTTTTCATTTTTTAGGGTGGTACTTTTTGTTGATGTAACTGAAAAATTTTTAGCCGGTTTAAGACAAAGAACTTATTCGCATTTAATACAGATGCCCATGAGTTTTTTTAGTGCCAGAAGAGTAGGGGAGTTGAACAGCCGTTTAAGTGCCGACTTGGCTCAGATGCAAGATACCTTTACCACCAATATTGCAGAGTTTTTACGTCAGTTTATATTAATTATTGGAGGCATAGCCCTACTTTTTTATACATCGGTAAAGCTTGCAATGATTATGCTTGCAGTAGTTCCTGTAGTAGCTGTAGTAGCTGTAGTTTTCGGAAGGTACATTCGAAAGTATTCAAAGAATGTTCAGGACAAAACCGCAGAGAGTAATAACATAGTACAAGAAACTTTTCAAGGTATCTCAAATGTTAAGGCCTTTGCTAATGAGTGGTTCGAAATTTCTAGATATACCATTGCAACGGAAGACATAAGAAAGTTGGCTGTTAAAGGTGGAATTTTAAGAGGAGCATTCTTCTCGTTTATTATTTTCTGCTTGTTTGGTGCAATCATTTTCCTCATTTATAGTGCAGTAAAAATGGAACATAATCATGAAATAACGCATGGTACTTTAATACAATTTATGATGTACACCATTTTTGTTGGCGCATCAATTGGCGGCATTGCAGAGCAGTATGCTCAAATACAAAGAGCCTTGGGAGCTACCGAACGTATTATGGATATTTTAGATGAGACTAAAGAAAATATTGTACTCGATAAGCATTCCAAATCAATTTCATTGAGAGGTGAAGTGAGTTTTAACGATGTGTCATTTACATATCCTTCTCGTGCTGACGTTCAGGTGTTGAATGGCGTTACCTTTTCTGCTAAAAGTGGCGAAACAGTTGCCATTGTTGGTCCAAGTGGTGCAGGAAAGTCTACAATAATTCAATTATTATTGAGGTTTTACGACCCACAATTAGGAAATGTATTTATTGATGGTAAGAATGCAAATGACTACGACATCACCGAATTAAGAAATAGCATTGCAATAGTACCACAAGATGTACTGCTTTTTGGTGGTAGCATTCGCGAAAACATTGCTTATGGAAAGCCAAATGCTACAGAGCAAGAAATTATTGAAGCAGCTGACAAGGCAAATGCTTCAGAGTTTATCAATAGATTTCCTGAAGGTTATAATACCATTGTTGGTGACCGGGGAATAAAATTAAGTGGAGGACAACGTCAGCGCATTGCCATTGCCAGAGCAGTGCTGAAGCAACCAGCAATATTACTTTTAGATGAAGCTACAAGTAGTTTAGACAGTGAAAGTGAACGATTAGTGCAAGAGGCATTAGAGAAATTAATGGTTGGCCGCACCTCTTTTGTAGTAGCACATCGATTATCAACCATTAAAAATGCTGATAAAATTGTTGTGTTAGACAAAGGCACTGTTGTTGAAACTGGTACTCATGCTCAACTTTCTGAAATTAATAATGGATTGTATAAGCAGTTGAGTAGTTTACAGTTTGAGGTAGGGTAGGACTCCGAGATATTTTATTTACATATTCGTCACTTAAAAAGTTATTATGAATTTAATCTTAGTTTTCCTTGAGGAAAAGTAACAACCAGAAAGTGCTCATGAATACCAATTGAGAAAAATATTATGTGAATAAAAATCATCCGCCGCGGCGGATCTTTCTTTTGCTCCTAAGGTTGCAATTGCCTTACTTTTCCTTGATGAAAAGTAACAAAAATCAATGCTTCATTCTTTCTTTTGCTCCTAAGGTCGCAATTTTTCAATTCAATAAAATTTCTACCAAGTAGGTGATTTCCTCATCCTTCGGAACTATTTACATGGCTTAACGCAATTTGATTTCATTGAAAAAGCAGAAAGAATGAGGCAGGTGGTGCCCTGAACTATTATGCTGGAAAACTTAATAGATTCAGAGATTATTGGAATATTATTTTAATAATAATCAGATTGAAACATCTCATTTCATTTTAGTTTATGCTTTTTGAAGGATGACTAATTAGGAAAAAGTTACTCAAGTTTTGAGTTTCATTCTATTTTCTAATATAACACCAATCCACATCAAAAAAAGAAGTAGTATATAATTAACAAATGCTGTTGCAATGAATGGAATAAGCAAATGGCATGAGTATAGTTTCTTCTTCATACTTCATTCTTTATTCAAAATTCAAAATTAACTTCGTTGAGGGCTTTGCCGTTCATAATTTATTATTCATAATTTATAATTTATAATTTATAATTCATAATTTTTGATAGATTTTTTTTACTAATTAAATAATTATTCTTTAAACCAACTACTATACATCACATAATTATTAGCAATTCTATCTATTTCGCCATGAATTAATTCAGGATTTATGTCCTTTACTTTTTTTGCTGGCACACCCGCATAAATTACACCTTCTTCAACAATTGTGTTTTCTAAAACTACAGCTCCTGCAGCAATAATGGTGTTACTGCCTATTACACAATTGTCCATAACAATTGCTCCCATACCTATTAGTACATTATCATGTATTGTGCAGCCATGCACCAATGCGTTATGACCAATAGAAACATTGTTACCGATTACTACCTTTGTTTTTTCATAGGTGCAATGTATTACGGCTCCATCTTGAATGTTTACTTTATTTCCCATTCTAATGGAGTTTACATCGCCACGAACAACTGAGTTAAACCAAATACTACAGTTATCACCCATCACTACATCTCCAACTATTGTTGCATTTTCTGCTAGGTAACAATCATGACCAAAAACTGGTGAAATACCTTTTACTGATTTTATAAGTGCCATTTTATGAAATTATGAATTATAAATGTTGAATTATGAATAAAAAAAAAGACATCAAAAGTGATGAATTGAGTTTAATAACTCCTCTCCTTAAGGGAGATTGGGAGGGGCTTCTTTTATTTCTTGCTTTTTAGCTCTGCTAATACTAGCATTCATTTCAAATCCGAGTAATAGTACTATGGCATTAAAATACATCCAAAGCATTACAACCATAACAGTGCCTATGCTACCATATAGTTTGTTGTAGTTGCCAAAATTATTTACGTAAAAAGCAAATCCTAATGAAATAATAATTGAGAATAAAGTGGCAAAGGTTGAGCCTGCGCTAAAAAAACGAAATTTATTTTTTGAGTCGGGCCCAAGCCAATAAATAAATGAGTAGGCAAAAAAGAATAAGGAAAGTGTAATAATCCACTTGCCAATAATTAATAAATATAAAAGCAAATGATTATTTAAAATGTTGTGCAATTCAATATAGTTAATGGCTACTTCGCTAAATACTATCAAGGCAATTGAAATTACCAATAATAGCGTAAGAATAAAAACGAGCAAAATTGAAATTAACCTTATCACAAAAAAGTTTCGTGAGTCATTGGCATGTATTGACAAGTTAAATGAGTCAATTACTGAATGCATGCCATCAGTAGCTAAATACAATGCAAAAATAAAACCGAAAGAAAGCAAACCACTGTTTTGATTTTTTATTAAATCTTCGAGTGTATCTTTAGTAGCCTCGTATGCACCAGCTGGTAAAAACTCACTTAAGAGCAAAAGTAACTCATCCTGAAAGTTAGGTATTGGTACGTATGGTATTAAGGTTATTAAGAATATTAATGACGGAAAAATGGCAAGGAAAAACTTAAATGCCAAGGATGAAGCACGAGTAGTAACAGCGCCATCCCGTAATCCTTTTACAAAAAAAACAATGACATCGAACAATGGTATTTTATCGAACCCAGGAAGAATAATACTTTTCAACAATTTAATAATACGTTGAAAAAAACTATGTTTTATTATTCTTGATTTAAGGTCTATTTTGTCTTTGTCTGCCAATTTAATTGATTGCCTTTAAACTTAAATCTAAACTTTTATATGAATGTGTGATTGCTCCAACCGAAATATAGTCAACTCCAGTTTGAGCGTATTGCCTTATGTTATTTAATTTAATATTTCCTGAAGCTTCAGTTTCAAATTGCTTGTCAATCATTGCAACTGCTTGCCCAAGTGTATAAATGTCAAAATTGTCGAGCATTATTCTATTCACCTTACCAATTTTTAGTACTTCGGCAACTTCATCAAGATTTCTTGTTTCTATTTCAATTTGTAAGTTCAGGTTATTTTCTTTTTGATATTTGTTGGCTAAATTGATGGCAGCTTCTATACCACCAGCAAAATCAATGTGATTGTCCTTGAGCATCATCATATCAAAAAGTCCGAATCTATGATTGTATCCACCGCCCAGCGCAACCGCTAACTTTTCAAAAACTCTAAAGTTGGGAGTAGTTTTTCTGGTATCAAGCAACTTGGTTTCAGTGCCAGAAAGCTCCTTTACAAAGTGACTTGTCAATGTTGCAATTCCGCTCATGCGTTGCATAACATTAAGCACCAAACGTTCGGCAGTGAGTATTTTTTGTGCTGGACCATCTACAATAAAAGCAATATCTCCTTGTATCACAGAAGCTCCATCATTATAAAATTGTCGAATTGTTAATTCCTTATCAACTGTCTCAAAAATTTGCTTTGCTACTTCAATGCCAGCAAGTATTCCAGGTTCTTTTACAATTAACTTAGCCGATGAAATAGCATCTGGTGCTATGCATGCTAGTGAGGAAACGTCGCCAGCACCAACATCTTCTTGTAATGCTAAATCTATAAATTGTTGTATTGTCATAAACAAGTGATTTACTTAGTTTAATATAAGTGTACAATGCAAAGATATTTTTATGAATGAACAATTCAATTTTGTTTTTGATTGCTCTTCTTAAAATGGTAATAAAGTATTAAAAACTGTATGACCAATGAAACAGAAGTAAGAATTAAAATTCCTTCCTGACCAAAGTTTAAGAGCGCTGTTTTGGCAAATGTTCCTGTTACAATGCAAGAGGTTAAACCTGCAATAAAAGGTACTTTAAAGTTACCAATGCCTGAAAAAAAGTGAGAGTAAACAAGTGTTAATGACAAAGAAAAAATACCCGGTGAATATAAGAGTATCAAATGCTTTACTTCGTTAAAGTCCTTGCCAAAAATGGTTGTGAATAATTGATTCGGAATAAAAAAAACAATTACAAATAGCAACAAGGTAATCAGTATAGAATATTTTGCAAACATATTGGTTTGTTGAATATTAAAATCATGATTACTACTATTTGAAATTACGGAATAATGCACCAAGCCAGCACTTGAAGCTGCCATTAATATTGTTTCGGCCAATGAAATACTTGTTGAGTAAATTCCTAATGCTGTTGCACCCAAAATTGTGTTTATATAAAAGTAGCTAACTCTGTTGGTTACTAAATGAGCAATATTAGTAGCTGTAGTGTAGCCGCCACTTTTAGCCAAAGCAATAAAACCAACTTTGTTTCCATTGGTTTTTTTAGACAGTTGCGCGTAAAAAATAAGTTGTATTACATAGGTAATTATTGAAGCAACCAAATAGGAATGAAGATAACCTTCAATATTTGTAGCATTCATTTTTATATGCACTAAAACAAGAATCAAGGTAAGTATGGGTTGAATGAGTTGTATAAAATTTTGGTGTGTTATTTTACCAAATGCTATTAAAACTTGGTTGTGCAATGAAATGGAACATTGAACAAAACACAATATGGTAAAGGCTTGTAAGGAATATGGAATTGAAATGAAATTAAAAATGATGAATACTAATATTGTTGTTGATAGTATCCATGCATATGCTTTAAGGAGTAGTTGTTGGGTATTATTGTTTGCGAAGAAATAAACTAAAACGGGTCCAGCAATCCATTCTGAAAAAATCATAATAAATGAAAGGTTTAATATGAGTAAACTGATATTGCCCCGTACTTCGGCTCCCATAAAGCGTATGGTAATATAAAGTAGCACTAAATTGCAAGCAGCAGCTATTACCTTTGATACAAATGTGGACGCTATTTTTTTGTATACCATCATTTATTGCCAGTAATTTTAAGATAAATTTGTTCAAATTTTTCAGCAACAATATTTTCAGTAAATTTTTCGGCAACTGAATTTCTCAAAGTTTGTCCTTCATAATTTTTATATGAATGAATCATCTCAATAATTTTGTCGGCTAAACTATCAGTATTGTTCGATTGCGCTAATAATCCATTGCTCTCATTTATAATTTCACTTACTGCACCAACATTGGTTGCAACTACTGGTAAACCACATGCTAAAGCTTCAATTAATACAACACAAAATGTTTCGTAATTACTACTCAACACAAAAAAATCAGATTCTTTATAATAGTTGGCTAACTCAGTTGGATGTTTCTGTCCTAAAAAATGAACTGAATGAGATAGGTTAAGTTCATCGGTAAGTAATTCAAAATTTGGTCTTTCATGGCTATCGCCAATGATATTCAGCTCAAAATTATACCCTTTTGTGTGTACTAATTTCAAGCTTTTTAATAGGCAATCAATATTTTTTTCCTTATTATTTAATGATGAAACATGAATCATCCTACAAACTTCATTTGTCTTTTTTATTTCGTTTAGCTTAAATATTTCTAGGTCAACAATATTTGGTACCACAAAATAGTTGCCATGCAGACCCACATGTTTCATTGCATTCATCAAAACTTTCGAAACTGTTGTAATTGCTGATGATTGAGCAATTGTTTTTTTAGTGAAATATTTCGTAATAAAATTCTGGTATGAATTGTCTTCTGGCAAATAGCCACTCCATTGCTCCGAAACTACCAATGGTATATTAAATTTTTTGCTCAACATTGCAGAAAATATGCCTTGTGGAAAAAGGATATGATGATGAATCACATCAGGTTTGCCAAAGGTATCAGCAACAAATTGAAAAGAATTCAAGAATGTTTTTTTAAGTTCTTGATAAGAGGAAACAAACTTAAATGCAGCAAAACCAACTTCTGATTTTTTATAAGAAATTAAAAGTTCAGTAAAATTATCTGATTTCAGAATTGTTCTTTCATTTTTATTATCAGGGTATATGTGCACCAAGGTTACTTGATGCTTTAAAGCAATGGCTTCAGCATGTCGTTTTATAAAAATACCATGATGAACAGATGTATTTGGATTGGGATACCAACCTGCTATGAGTAGAATGTGCAAACCTATTTACGATTTAAGTTTGTTGATATAGAAGTAACTTTCATTTCGCATAAAAAAAATAGTAATCCAGCCTTGTATATTTTATTTTAAGCCAATCTGTGAACCTCAATTTATTGTTTTAATTCAAGTAGTTCCTTTGCATTTTCAACTGCAGCTTTAGTAGGATTGGCACTACTAAGCATTTTGGCAATTTCTTGAATTCTTGTTTCTTCTTTTATTTCAATGATGTTTGAATTTGTTTTGTCATCAATAACCTCCTTTACCACATGCAAATGGTGTTGACCTTTGGCTGCTATTTGCGCTAAATGTGTAATGGTTAGCAATTGCATTCTTTGGGCCATTGCAAACATTATATTACCCATTTTTAAGGCAATGTCGCCGCTTACACCTGTATCTATTTCATCAAATATTATTGTTGGCAAGGCTGTTTTTTCAACTAACATGGCTTTTATGCAAAGCATGAGCCTACTCATTTCTCCGCCAGAAGCTACCTTACTCAAATCTTTTGGTAGGCTTCCTTTATTGGCAGTAAACAGGAACGTAATTTCATTATTGCCAAATTCATTTAAAGTTGGTGTAGTTTGAATGTCAACAATAAACTCAGCATCGGGCATTCCAAGTTGACCAAGGTTTTGCTTAATATTTTTTGAGATGTTGGTTGCAGCCGCTTTTCGTTTTTTCGTTAATTCATTTGCTTGCTCTACCAATGATTTTTCCAGTTTTATGATTTCTGATTTTAGCTTTTCAATTTGTTCACCATAATTGCTGATGCTTTGAAGCTTATCATCAAATTCGTCTCCTATTTTTAGGAGTTGGGTTTCAGTTTGTATATTATGTTTTTTAAAGAGTCTAAAAATAGCCGAAAGCCTTTCGTCAACATATTGTAAGCGACTAGGGTCATTATTTATTTCTTCTTGTTCTGCTTCAATTTCTGAGCATAAATCTTTTAATTCAACATATAAACTTTGAAACCTTTCATTAAAACTTTCGAAGCTTTTATTCAGTCCAGCAATTGAATTCATTTCCAATTTCAATTTACTGATTTGTGAAATAATATTTTCATCTTTTTCGCCGAGAACATTGCTTGCATGAGCAAGTACTTGAATAATATTATGGCTATTGCTTAATAGTTTTTGTTCTGTTTCAAGTTTTTCTGTTTCACCACTTTTAAGTTTTACCTCTAATATTTCATTGAGTAAAAACTCGTAATAATCCTTGTCTTTTTTGGCTTGCTGTTCGTTTTCTAATAAGGTATTCAGTTGCGATTGTAGATTCTTAAATTTTTTAAAGGCAATTTTATATTCGCTGTGTTTTTCAATATTTGCAGAAATGGTATCAATGAATTTATATTTAAAGAATGCCTCACTAAGCGTTAATGTTTGATGTTGTGAGTGGATATCAACTAACTGCGCACCAATTTCTTTAAGTTGAGACAGGTTTACCGGAGTGTCATTGATAAAAGCTCTAGAGGTGCCACTATTACTAATCTCTCTTCTTATAATTGATTTAGATTGGTTGTCCAAATCATGATCATCAAAAAATTTTTTAAACCATTCGCCATCAGTATCAAATTGTGCTTCTACTATACATTTATTATTCTTATTTTGTAAAACACTGGTATCAGCTCTATTGCCAGTCAGTAATCCTAAGGCATCTAACAATATTGATTTTCCTGCACCTGTTTCGCCTGTAATAACCGTCATACCATCATTTAAATCAATGTTAAGCTTATTGATTAATGCATAGTTTTCTATTTTTAAATGGCAAAGCATTGATATTGTTTTTTAAATATAAATTTATAAAAGTATCTGAATGTACATTTATTTTTTACCTACAACTAACTCTAGCAAGTCATTTTCTTGCAAGTACTTGTTTGCTAAATCCATTATTTCTTGAGCAGTAATATTTTTAATGGTGTCGAAATATTTTTGATAATAATCATAACCAAGGTTATAAAAATAAATACCAGTAAATTTTTGAGCCAATGCAAAAGCGCCGTCAGTACTGCGCAAGAAGGTGCCTAGCAAATAATTTTTTACTAATTCTAACTCACTATCATCAACCAATTCAGTTCGTAAACGTTCTATTTCTTTATAAATTTCAGCAATGGCTAAATTGGTTACCTCTGTTCCAACTTCAGTGCTTATTGAAAAATGTCCTCCATGAATTTTTGTAGCAATGTTACTGCCAATACCATAGGTATAACCTTTGTCTTCACGAATGTTAGTCATTAATCTAGAACCAAAATACCCTCCTAAAATAGTATTTACAACAAGCATTGGCAAAAAGTCCTCATGATTTTTAGAAAATAATAATCTGCCAATTCTAATAGCACTTTGCACCGAACCTTCTATCTCTTTATATTGTTTATGTTCATTGGTACAACTAATTTTAATATCGCTTTTAGCAGGGTTGTTATTCTTTACTTGTTGAATTCCAAAATTTTTCTGAATAATATCTAGTACCGATTCATCTATTTTTCCTGAAGCTACAATTACTACATTTTCTAGGCTATAAAACTTCTTGTAAAATTGCTTTACGTCATCAACGGCCAAATTTTTATAATCCTTATCATCTACTTTATAGCCATAAAAATTATCATTGCCATAGAGCATTTCACCAAATTTTGACGATGCTACATCATTCACTTTCTTTTGTCGGGTATAAAACTTTTGTAATGCATTAGTCCTATAGGTTTCAAATTCATTTTCCGGAAAAATAGCATCAAACATAATATCATGAAAAAGAGAAATAAGATGATCAAGGTGCTTGTTTAGAGCATACAAGGTTACGCTTGCAGTATCATTTCCTGACTCTTCTTCCAAGAAGGCACCATAAAAATCAATGGTATCAGCAATTTGTTTGGCAGTGTATTTTGAAGTGCCCTCTTTCAATAATCTATTGGTTGTTGAAGCCACCAATGCTTTGTCTTGATAGGCCGTTCCTGCATAAAAAATAAAATCTAGCTTTACCAGGTCTTGCGAACCAGCATTGATGTAATGCAGTTGACAGCCATTGCTTAAGGTTTTATGTTTAGCCTGTTGGAATTGAATATCGAAATTAGTTTTAAATTCGGGAGCAAGTGCACGATTCATATATCTTTATTATAATTGACAAACATAAAATAAAAACAGTTTAAATTCATTACTAAGATTATGTTAAAACAATAAATAACAACACAAATCTTTATTGTTTATTTGTATAAAAAAAGTAGCATGCTAAAACTAGGCGACTGGAATAATTTAGAAATAATAAAGCGAGTACCTTTTGGCTTTTACCTGAAGCAAGGAAGCTTAGAAATATTACTCCCAACAAAATATACCAATGACTCAATGAAGGTTGGCGACTTTATTGATGTGGTTATTTATACTGATAGTAATGATAGACTAATAGCTACTACCTTAACGCCAAAGGTACTTGTAAATACCTTTGCATCTTTACGAGTTGAAGATGTTAATCCTATTGGAGCCTTTGTAGATATAGGTTTGGAGAAACATTTGCTGGTACCTAAATCTATGCAAGTGAGTAATTTAATTGTAGGTAAAAATTACATATTTTATGTTTATGCCGATAAGCTGACCAATAGGTTGATTGCTACTGAAAAAATTGATAAATATTTAGAAACAGAGCATATTGATTTGCAGTTAAATGAAGAGGTAGAACTGCTTACATACAAGGCAACACCGCTTGGTTATAAGGTGGTGGTCAATAATATGTATTGTGGTATGTTATATCATAACGAAATATTCGAGCCTATTTCAGTAGGTTATGCTGCAAGAGGCTATGTAAAACAAATAAGAGAAGACGGTAAGTTAGACATTACGCTTCAATCTCAAGGAATAGATAATTTGCTTGATGCACAAGAAAAAATAATTTCAAAACTTAAAAGTGCAAAGGGTTATTTAAATTTGAATGACACAACCGATGCAACTGAAATTAAAAACGCTTTACAAATGAGTAAAAAGTCATTTAAGCGTGCCATCGGTATGCTTTACAAAGAACAGAGAATAGTTTTTGAAGGGGAGGGGATAAGATTGGTTGAAAAGTAATTATTTAATTGCAGCATGTTTCTTCCAGTATTTTTTTCCGTAGCTACAAAATATTTCTTCATTGCTTTTAATATTTCTAGTTGCTATGAGGCATACCTTGTTATTTTCGTTAAGTCCTATTATTGAATTGTTTTTTAGCAAGCTTATTTTATCAATGTTTGCCGAAGCATCATTGGCATATTTTGCAAAACAATCTGTATTCTTCGAGTCCATTATGGTTCCGTCAACCATATTGATGAAGTATTGATCTAT
>JBEIDK010000031.1:0-28286 GCA_040383485.1 Flavobacteriales bacterium | reverse complement strand
AGTGAAACGCTAAAGCCTAATAAAATATGAACTTTTGCGAATAAATCATATTGGATATATGATGCATGAGGAAAAGTTGTATACTTCATATTTTGAAGGGGTTTTGCGTTGTAATAGAATTTCTAATGCATATTCTGGGTTTAAGTGTATACGTTTAGTATGTTTGCAACACATTAAGAATAAGTAAAAATGAAATTGAGTCAAGAATATACGTTACAGCAAATAGCTACATTAATTGACGCTGAGTTTGTAGGAAACGATAAATTAATGATTACCGGTATCAACGAAATACATATGGTAGAAATGGGTGACCTTACCTTTGTTGACCACCCAAAATATTATACCAAAGCTTTAAACTCAAAAGCAACTACGATTATAATTAATAATAAAGATGTTGTTTGTCCGGAAGGTAAAGCCTTATTAATTTCAAACGACCCATTTAAAGACTATAATTTTTTAACGCAATACTTTAGGCCATTAAAAATATTTACTAAAAATATTGCCGACACTGCAAAAATTGGTGTGGGTACGAGTATTGCTCCAGGAGTTTGTATTGGCGAAAATGTAGTAATAGGTAAAAATACCATAATACACCCCAACGTTGTTATTTATGACCATTGTATAATTGGTGATCATGTAACAATTCATGCCAATACTTGTATAGGTTCCGATGCATTTTATTTTAAAAAGTATGTGAATACCTACACCAAGATGCACAGTTGCGGAAGAGTAGTTGTAGAGGACAATGTAGAAATTGGTTCAAACTGTAGTATTGATAAGGGTGTGAGTGGAGATACAATAATAGGAAATGGCACTAAGATGGACAACCAAATACATATTGCGCATGATGTACACATTGGTAAAAACTGTTTGTTTGCTACACATGTTGCTGTTGCTGGCTGCACAATTATTGAGGATGAGGTTATTTTATGGGGTAACGTGGCTGTTCAAAAAGACTTAACAATTGGTAAGGGTGCTGTAATATTAGGTATGTCGGGAGTTTCAAAATCAATTGAAGGAGGCAAAACATATTTTGGATTGCCTGTAGAGGAAGCACGTGCAAAATGGCGCGAATTAGCTGCCATTCGTCAATTACCATCTATTATTGAAAAGTTAAATAAATGAAGCATTATACTACTATTTTCGAGGAATTTAATAACCTACATATTCTTGTTATTGGCGATGTAATGCTGGATGCTTACACTTTTGGTGAGGTTACAAGAATTTCGCCAGAAGCACCAGTACCAATAGTAAATGTAACAAGTTTAGAAAACAGATTGGGAGGTGCTGCAAATGTAGCATTAAACTTAAGGAGTTTGGGTGCAAAGGTTACAATAGCCGCCATAATAGGTAATGATATTGCTGGAAATAATATAAAAAAATTACTAAGCGATAGTGAAATTAATACTAACGGTATTATAGATTTTAGTACTCGAAAAACTACGATTAAGAATAGGGTTATTGCCAACAAACATCAGCTGCTAAGGCTTGACACCGAAACCATTGATGATATGAATGAAGCGGAAACTATTTTATTCACATCTAAGATTAAAGCCATATTGCTTGAAGAAAAAATTGATGCGGTTGTTTTTGAGGATTATGACAAAGGTGCTTTAAATGCATCAGTTATTTCTAGCATACTCGCAATTACAAACGAAAAAAATATTCCAACAACTGTTGACCCTAAAAAGAAAAATTTCGAAAACTATTCTGGCGCTACCTTGTTTAAACCTAACTTACGCGAATTGTCAGAAGGAATTAATTATATTGGTAGTAAACTAAATTTAATAAATGAGCTGGATAAGATAGGAATGCAGTATTGTATAGAAAATAAGTATAAATATTTATTTACAACATTATCAGAACATGGTGTATTTATTTGCGACAGTAAAAATGCATACAATGAAGATGCACATTTAAGAAGCATTGCCGATGTATCTGGCGCAGGAGATACAGTAATAGCAGTTGCAACCTTATGCTTGGCATTAAATTTACCCATGCAAGAAATTGCCAAGTTATCGAATATAGCGGGAGGATTAGTTTGTGAGAAATTGGGCGTAGTGCCAATAGATAAGAACGAATTATTGGCGGAGGTTCAAAAAACGATAAGTAAATTAAATTAATTAATGGGAACAACCGTAACACCATATAATAGTGATCATACTAAGGCAGCACAAGTTGAACAAATGTTTGACAATATTGCTCCCAAATATGATTTTTTAAATAGGACTTTAAGCTTAGGCATAGATGTTTTATGGCGAAAAAAAGCAATAAAATTATTAGCAAAAAGAAATCCAAAACAAATATTGGATGTTGCTACAGGCACTGCTGACCTTGCATTAGAAGCAATAAAACTTAATCCAGACAAGATTACTGGCATTGATATTTCGGAAGGAATGTTGCAACATGGAAGGACTAAGATAAAGCAGCGAAACTTAGAATCAAAAATAGAATTGATTAAAGCAGATTCTGAAAATTTACCCTTTAGTACTGATACTTTTGATGCAACCATGGTATCATTTGGCGTTAGAAATTTTGAGCACTTAGAAATTGGCTTAGCAGAAATTTTGAGAACTCTAAAACCTAAAGGAATAATAATGGTTCTTGAATTTTCTAAACCGGAATCATTCCCAATAAAGCAGGTATATAATTTTTATTTTAATAATATTTTGCCCGGAATAGGTAGATTGATTAGTAAAGATTCGGCAGCATACGATTACTTGCCAGCAAGCGTAGATGCATTTCCGCATGGTAAAAGGTTTACAGATATTTTAGAAAAGGTGGGATATTTAAACTGTAAACAAATAAAATTAAGTTTTGGAATAGCAAGTATTTATTTGGCAGAAAAGGCTTAATGAATATATTTGGACTGATTTTGAAAAATAGCTTGAAACAAAATAAGAAAACACAAATTACTGCAATACTTTTTTTTGCAGTCTCCATTGCCTTTGCGCAAAAGGAAAAGCCTAAGAATCTTCCAAATTTTGACAAGAAATTGGTTCATTTTGGTTTTTCGCTAGGTATAAATACTGGCAATACCATTATAAAGTACAATGCCGATAAAATGCTTAAAGACTCATTATTGGTATTGGAGCCTGTGAGAGTTCCAGGTTATGGACTAGGTATCGTTACCGATTTGCATTTGGGTGATAATTTCGATTTACGCTTTATCCCGTCGTTGTCATTTGTAACCAGACAATTAAATTATACCTATTGTGTTGACTGTAAAAAGCAGTTCCCATCAGAAGATACGCTGATGTTTATAAAAACCATTGAATCGACACAACTTGATTTTCCATTATTGGTAAAGTTTAAAAGTGCAAGGTTAAATAATTACAGGTGGTATATGCTTGCTGGTATGCGTTATAGTTTTGATTTGGCAAGCAATAAAGACAATACGAATATTTCTGACATGCCAATTAAATTTGAGAAAACCGATTTGGCTTATGAGTTAGGATTAGGCTTAGATTTTTATTTGAATTATTTTAAATTTTCTCCAGAAATTAAATTTTCTTTTGGTACAAAAAATATGTTAGTTCAAGACAATACAACTTTTTCTAGTCCAATACAATCGTTAAAAACAAAAACTATTTTTATTTCTTTCTTGTTTGAATAGGTTTTTTGAGAGCCTTGCCGACAACCTAAATTGTTGCTTTATTACCAAGTTAAAGTTGTTTACCTTTTATTTTGAAGGGATTTTGCGTTGTAATAGAATTTCTAATGCATATTCTGGGTTTAATATCCTTGTGGTGCCTCTATGTAATTACAGATTGTTTCATCCTTTCTCGAAAAAAAATTAGCAGGGTATAGCTAATTTCATAATAGCACATTGGCAATAGGCGGCGAATCGTTCTCCGTCTCGGCTCAGACGAGAGTAGTCTAAAGTTCAGTTCTCCGAACTAACTCTTGTGGTAAAAAGCCCGCCCATCGCCAATCTGCAAAACGTTAGGCGTAATGCGCATCGACATCTTTAATTTGAGTTAAAAATAATATATTCCTAGTGTAATTTAAGACTATTTTTTGTATCTTCGAACTATGGCAAAACAAACAAAATATCATTTAGGAATACAAATAGACAAGTTGACAAACAGCATTGTTAATGCGATTTCTGGTGATAGTTTTCCAACTGATGTTCATCCAATTTCCAAAATTGATTTAAAGAATGTTTCAAAAAAAAATGGTTGGCTTTTTAATTGGGCAAATGAATTTAAACTGTCAGATAGACAAGTTTTCAAACTCACAATTCGAAATAACCCTGAAATTATTCAAGGACTGTTAAGTATTAGCGACTACAACGACCATTTTTATTTGCATCTTATTGAAAGTTCACCCTTTAATTTGGCCAAGACGAAACTTTATGAAGGAGTGCCAGGCAATTTATTTGCATTTACTTGTAAGGCCTCTTGGGATAAAGGTTATCAAGGTTTTGTTTCATTTACTTCCAAGACAAAGTTAGTTGAACATTATGAAAAAACTTTGGGGGCGACTCATGTCGGAGGACATAAAATGGTTATTTTCCCTCAAGAGGCTTTGAAACTTATCAAAAAATATTTTCCAACTTAAATATAAAAACAATGGGATACATAAAGGAACCAGTAGGTGTTGACTTCGTAGTTGACCCTACGCCATTAACAGACAAAGAGAGAAAAAGAATAAGCGAAATAATTGCATATTATATGGCAACTGGGAAAAGAATGCCAACGACAAAATCTTCAACTCAAAATCTTGTTGGGACAAAAAGCAAAAAACAGGTTGATTAGTGATTATGGAATGACCCCAAAAAAGCACTGGCCTAATAGCACATTGGTAATAGGCGGGGTTTCGTTCTCCGTCTCGGCTCAGACGAGAGTAGTCTAAAGTTCAGTTCTCAGAACTAATGGAGTTCCTACCTTTGAGTGGACAAAAAAGTTAAGTCCCATCTGCTAACTTTACGCAATGGAAAAAGAAAAAACAAGCACAGTTTAGAGTTTAAACTTAAGGCTCTAGAATTTCTAATGCGTATTCTGGGTTAAATATAATACGAAACTTAGTCCAATAAAAAAAGGCTGTCAACAATTTGTTGCAGCCTTTTTTTCGTTTTCAAGCTTCAATTATTTCTTTTATTCTTTTACGAATTTACCAGTACTTATTTTTCCGTTTTGCAATGCTAATTGATAGAAATAAATTCCTTTAGAAAAATTACTCACATCAACTTTGTAATTTGAATTATCAACGATTGCATTATTGAATAATATTTTTCCTGCCAAATCAGTTATTCTAATATTATTTATTTTTTGGGATGCATTTATATTTACATAGTTTTTAGCAGGATTAGGAAAAACACCAACTGAAGATTTTTCAATCACTTCTTTTGTTGCAGAAATTACTGCTTCCCCAATTTCAAAGTCTACTTGCGTATTGCTCATGTTATTTTCTGTAATTGTAACAGTAGCTCTATAAGTTTGCTTGCCTACCACCTCAGGGTAGATGTGATATGTACCCATGCTTAAACCATTAAAAGTATATTGACCTTGAGAGTTGGTAAGTACATGTTTAACAGGTTCTTCATTTTCATTATAGATGATTACATGCACATTTTCAATTCCATTCTCGCTACTTCTAAATCCTCCTTCATCACCAATAAATCCACCAATTTGTCCGTTGCCATTCACTAAAATGGTTGGTATCAAATCAAGGTACACACCTTGCCAGAATGGGCTAGGGTAAAGCGTATCAGCTTCATACCAGTGTTGTTTGTTACTGTAGTACGTAGGAATGTAAAGTGAGTCAACATTTAAACTATCTGTATATGCAACTGATAATATGGTATAAGGTCCTGAAGGAATGTTATTGAATTCGAAATAACCATAATAGCTTGATGTATTTACAGCATCGTAAATATTTACAGATGTTGCTTCGGATGTTGAGTCGCTAGTGAATTGCAATAAAATAACTTTTATAAATGTTGGATAAGCTGAATCTGGTATAAGATAATTGAATGCATTTGCATATCCTTGTATTGAGCCATATCCAGTTACTTGCACCGTATCACAAGCACTACTTACACATCCATTTGCCGCAGTAGCAGTAACACAAACATTGTAGCTTCCTAAACCTGGATAAACATGTGAAACATAACTACTGTTGTAATTGGCATTACCTCCATCTCCAAAATCCCATGCATAGTTTGTAATGTTAACACTGTTGCTAAAAGCAAAACCCGATAATGCAGTTGAGTATACAGCAGTTTGCAAATGAACATCGCAATTATATGTGGCTGGCATTACAACAGTTATTGTATCAGTAGTACTACTCACACAACCAAGCACTGTAGTTGTAGTTGCAGTAACAATATAGGTTCCGGCTGCGTTATAAGTATGATTTACATATAACACGTTATTAAATCCTAAACTATCAATTGGCTGAGTGTATGATGTTCCATCTCCGAAGTCAATAACCGACAAAGCTGATTGGTAATAAGCCCAAGTATTCGGAATATTAGGTTGCACAATGAATGTATAGTCATTGGAGTTTGTAAAATCTGGTTGTATAACCAATGAAGTACCGCAAGTAGTTAAGTAGTCGTAAACAGTAATGTTTTGGCATATAGTATTATTGCAACCAATACTTGTTGCAGTTGTTAAGCATACATTATAATTTCCTGGTAGAGTGTATGTATGGATTGGATAAAATGAACTATCGGTAGGACTTCCATCACCAAAGTTCCAAGAAATGATACTAGAAGAATCAAGTGCAGTTGTCCAATAATTAGAAGTTGGATAAAATTGGACGTTCATAGTAGAATCTAGATTTTGATAACTACCAATTTGAACCGCACAAACGTCAATAACATAAACATACTGACTTGTAAAATAACTGCACCCGCTATTATCGCTTGTAAGCAACGTAACTGTATAGTACTGATTAGGTAAAAAAGTGTGTGTAGGACTCGAAGTACTATCAGTTGTTCCATCACCAAAATTCCACAAATATGTTTGAGTATTTAAAGAGGCTTGCACATTAAATTGCACATCATTGGTAGTACCTATTTGTTGGAAAGTGAAATAGTGGTTACAATTTCCTTGAAAATAATTATACACAAACGCACTAGAATAGCCAACACAACCATTAGCATAATATACATCGATAGTAGCGTGCATACCAATAAATAAATCATTAGAAGTATAAGTATGGCTTAAGCTGTTTGTACTAGATGTTCCATCTCCGAAATATATTACAAATGAAGTAGCATTGCTCAGTTCAGGACAAGTAAAATTTACTAAATTGTTATTTATTGAATCGAAAGAATAGTTGAGTGTTGCAGCACAAAAATTATTGTTACATGTTTCAATTATAAACGAAACACCTGGTGTTGGAAAAAGGTATTGCTGAATATAAGAGCCATTGCAGTTTGCCGTTACAATCTCATAGAAATTATTATTCGTATTTGAATTATTAATAGTGAACGAAAAGCTGCCAACAGAATCAGAAATTGTAGAATCTGTGCTAAAGGATGACCATAAATTTAATGAATCGAGCGTGTAAGTATTTAACTTCACCAGTTGGTTTGGTGTTGGGTTATAATTGAGATAATTATCAATTAAAGTTCCAAAAATAATATTTTGATTTTGAGCATTTAGTTTTCCTAAACCTAGGATTACCAAAGTAATGATGTAGAGAATTTTTGTTTTCATGATTTCAAATTTTAATTTGTTATACAATTCAATACGTTTATTAAACAAATAGGGGGTCAAAAAAATCTGAAATAGTTGAATAATTTATATAAAGTATTGGATTTCAAAAAAGTAAAATTAATCACAGCCCCGCATTTACTTGCTAAAATATCAAAATATATACAAGATGCTTTTATTAAAATTAAGTATGAAGAAGATATATTGTTAATATTTTGTTTTGATATTTATTAAAATAGATTAACAATACCAATGTTTTGTTGTTTATTGGCAAACAATTAAAAAATCATGCAATTAAAATTTCTTTTTTTCTTCAGTGTATTGTTTATTCATTTCAATAGCATTGCCCAAACAACAGGTGTAATTAGAGGTAACGTTAAAGACAAAAATACTGAGGAAACTATCATTGGGGCTACTGTTTCGATAGATGGCACTACCAATGGAGTAAGCACAGATGTAGATGGTAACTATAAGCTGGTAGTTCCTGTAGGTACGCACAATGTTAAGGTGCAGTACTTAGGTTATGCTACTCAGCTTAAATTTAATATTGCAGTTTCTTCTGGAAATGCACAAATAATTAACTTCGAATTAGAGCCTTCATCATCTCAAATAAAAGAAGTTGAGGTAGTTTTTGAAAAAGGTAAATCAGCAGTGGCTACTGACATGATTACTCCATTATCGGTTCAACAATTAACTACTGAAGAGATAAAAGCTAACCCAGGCGGAAGCTTTGATGTTTCGAGAGTTGTGCAGACACTGCCCGGGGTAGGAGGCAGCAGTGGCGGAGCAGCGCGTAACGATATTATAATTAGAGGAGGAGCACCAAATGAAAATGTATATTATTTAGATGGCATTGAAATTCCTATTTTAAATCATTTTCAAACGCAGGGAAGCTCAGGCGGTGCGCAAGGAATTTTAAACGTTTCATTTATTGAAGAATTAAAGTTGAGTTCATCAGCTTTTGACGCGAGGTATGATAATGCTTTGGCATCAACATTTGTAATAAAACAACGCGATGGTAATCCTGATAGATTATCTGGAAATATTCGTGCAAGTTTAACAGAATCTGTTTTAACCTTGGAAGGGCCATTGGGCAAAAAAACTACATTTTTAGCATCAGCACGTAAATCATATTTAGATTTATTATTCTCACTGATTGATTTGCCAATACGTCCTAATTTTTACGATTTTCAATATAAGGTAACGCATAAGTTTAATGATAAAACAACTTTAACGGCAATAGGATTAGGGGCAATAGATAGATTTTCATTTGCAACTACAAAAAATTCTACTCCCGAAAATATTTTTATTGTTAGGTCATTGCCATACATACGTCAATGGAATTATACAACAGGCTTTATTTTAAAAAGGAAATTTGAAGGAGGTTTTATGAACTTTGCTTTGAGCAGAAATATGTTTGATAACTCACTTGACAAATACGAAGAAGGCAATGAAGTTGAGTCGCAGCGAACCTTTAAATTACAATCGCAAGAAATAGAAAACAAATTTAGATTTGATATTAATAAGTATGTGAATGGCTGGAAATTAACAGGCGGATTAGTTGGTCAATATGTTAAATACAATACTGATTTGTTTAGCAAGGTTACTAGCGATGTGTTAGATATCAAAGGAAACATAGTTGTACCATCAATTAAAATAAATATAAAAGGTGCAATAGAGTTTTATAAATACGGTGCATTTGTGCAAGCAGCCAAAAACTTATTCGACGAAAAGTTACTCGTTTCATTTGGAGCTAGAACTGATATGAATAGTTTTATGAATAATGGAAACAATCCATTACGCACCTTGTCTCCTCGTATTTCATTAGCATATCATTTAACTCCTAAGTTTGATATTACTGCATCATTTGGAACGTATTACAAAATACCTACTTATACTTCATTAGGTTACCAAAACTCAATGGGAGAATATGTGAATAAATCAATGAAATATATAAGAAGCACCCATTATGTATTGGGAACACAATACTTACCAAATGAAGCTTTGAGATTTACTGTCGAAGGTTTCTTTAAACAATATGCCAATTACCCAGTATCAGCAAAGTCTGGCGTTTCATTAGCAAATCAAGGTTCTGACTTTGGGTCAATTGGTAGTGAATTATTAAACAGTATAGGTAAAGGAGAGTGTATAGGAGCAGAGTTTTTTATGCAACAAAAACTAACCAAAAAAATATTTTATGTAATCAGCTATACTTTTGTTAGAAGCAAATTCTCAGGCATAAATGAAAAATTAATTCCTTCTTCTTGGGATAATCAGCACTTGATATCGGCAACGATGGGGTATAAATTTAAAAGAGGCTGGGAGCTAGGTTTAAAATACAGGTATGCGGGTGGTGCGCCATATACTCCTTACGATATGGCAGCATCAAGACAAAATTATTTATTGCTTGGTACGGGTGTGTTAGATAACAATCAACTAAACACTTTACGATTACAATCATTTAATCAACTAGATTTTAGACTAGATAAGAAGATAAATTATAAAAGAACATCCATTGATATTTATTTAGATTTTCAAAACATCTTAGCCTTTAAAAATGAAAGTAATCCGGATTATTTATTTAAGCGTAACGCTGACAATACTGGTTTTGAAAGTAGTGATGGAAACCCAGTAAGAATTGATGGTTCAAATGCAGTTCCTCAAGTATTGCCGAACATTTCTTCAACGGTGGTTCCTTCTATTGGTTTTGTGTTCGAGTTTTAGAAAATAAAATAATTTTTTTACAACGCCAAAGCAATTTTTTGCTTTGGCGTTTTTTTTGGTTTTAAGAGATTCCGTAAAAAAATTGATTAAAATTTGAATATACCCCTATTTTTTTTACGTTTGTCAAAAAAATAATCAATTTTTTCGGGAACTACCCCCCTAAAAAAGTAATAAAAATAAAAAAAATGTCATTTTCAAGATTTCACGCTTTACAAGAAGCACTTTCGCACAAACCAGTTGTATTAAATCATCCTTCTGATTTAAAATCAAAAATTTTTGGCTCAAAAGTATTTGGCAAAGAAGCCATGAGGGCATATATGACCAAAGATGCATACGAAGCTGTATGTAATGCAACAGAATTTGGTAATCAGATTGACCGTAAGATTGCAGGTTCAGTAGCCTCAGCAATGAAAGCATGGGCTTTAGAGCGCGGAGCAACACATTACACACATTGGTTTCAGCCGCTAACTGGTGCTACTGCCGAAAAACACGATGCATTTTTTGAGCCTACTGGTGATGGAAAAGCAATGGAGAGTTTTGATGCTAATCAGTTGGTTCAACAAGAACCGGATGCATCTAGCTTTCCAAATGGTGGAATTAGAAATACCTTCGAAGCTCGAGGATACACTGCATGGGACCCAACATCTCCAGCATTCTTAATAGAAAGTACTTTATGTATTCCTACCATTTTTGTAAGTTATACTGGTGAAGCTCTTGACCATAAAACGCCGTTATTAAAGGCATTACACGCTGTTGATAAGGCCGCTACAGAGGTTTGTCAGTATTTCGACAAAAACGTTTCAAAGGTTATTTCTACTTTAGGATGGGAACAAGAATATTTTTTAGTTGACATAGCATTATATAATGCAAGACCTGATTTGGTGCTAAGTGGTAGAACATTATTTGGACATTCTCCTGCTAAAGGTCAGCAATTAGAAGATCATTATTTTGGAAGTATTCCAGAACGTGCTTTGGCATTTATGCGTGATTTTGAACATGAATGTTTGGCATTGGGCATTCCAATAAAAACCAGACATAATGAGGTAGCCCCAAATCAATTTGAATGTGCACCAATTTATGAAGAAACAAACTTAGCTGTTGACCACAATCAGTTGTTAATGGACATGATGGATAAGGTAGGCTTACGTCATAACTTTAAAGTTTTGATACATGAAAAACCATTTGCTGGCGTTAATGGTAGCGGCAAACATAACAATTGGAGCTTAGCTACCAATACCGGTAAAAATTTATTAACTCCAGGAAAAACGCCTAAGAATAATCTTCAATTTCTTACATTTTTTATAAATACTGTAAAAGCAGTGCATGACAATGCTGATTTTTTAAGAGCATCAATTGCATCTGCAGGAAATGATCATAGGCTAGGAGCAAATGAAGCCCCTCCGGCAATAATGAGTGTGTTTTTGGGTCAACAACTTTCAGCAATACTTGATGAATTAGAAAAGAAGGTGAAGGATGGTAAAATGAGCCCTGATGCAAAAACAGATTTAAAATTAAACATTGCTAAAATACCGGAGATACTTTTAGATAATACGGATAGAAATAGAACATCTCCATTTGCTTTTACTGGTAATAAATTTGAGTTTAGGGCAGTTGGTTCATCAGCAAACTGCAGTGCAGCTATGGTTGCATTAAATACATCTATGGCTGACCAATTGATTCAATTTAAAAAAGACGTAGATAAATTGGTTTCGAAAAATGGCAATAAGGATGAAGCAATTTTTCAGGTGTTAAGAAACTATATATCAGAATCGAAAAAAATAAGGTTTGAAGGGAATGGTTATGGTGATGAATGGGTAAAAGATGCTGCTAAGAGAGGCTTATCAAATATTAAAACTACCCCTCAAGCGTTAGAAAATTTAGTAAGTAA
The DNA here is from genome assembly GCA_040383485.1 of Flavobacteriales bacterium. Taxonomy (GTDB): domain Bacteria; phylum Bacteroidota; class Bacteroidia; order UBA4408; family UBA4408; genus JBEIDK01. The sequence continues at coordinate 16,004 of JBEIDK010000031.1, read as the reverse complement.
AGCCACTATCAACTTACTTACTAAACACAATGTAATGAACGAAAGAGAAATTCATGCTCGCTATGAAATTCAATTAGAAACCTACACAAAGAGAATTCAAATTGAAAGTAGAGTGATTGGTGACTTGGCGATGAATCATATAATACCAACAGCTATAAGGTATCAAAACTTTTTGTTGGAAAACGTAAGAGGATTAAAAGATGTTTTATCTGCAGGAGATTATAAAAAAGCTGCCTCTACTCAGTTAGAGATGATTATGGAAGTTTCTTCTCATATAAATATTATTAAAAAAAGTGTTGATGACATGATTGAAGAAAGAAAAAAGGCAAATAATATTGCTGATGCCAAAAAGCAAGCAATTGCCTATTGTGATAAAGTGAAAAGTTATTTTGAAACCATTAGATACAATGTAGATAAATTAGAACTGCTTGTTGATGATGAAAGATGGACTTTACCTAAATACAGAGAGTTATTATTTACAAAATAAAAGTTACTTATAGTTTTATAAATAAGAAAGTGAGATGGTTACAAACCATCTCACTTTCTTATTTTAGCTATTTAGAGCTTTTGTAGAATTTATTAAACCCAGATTATGCGTTAAAGGTTCGTAGTGAAACGCTAAAGCCTAATAAAATATGAACTTTTGCGAATAAATCATATTGAATATATGATGCATGAGGAAAAGTTGTATACTTCATATTTTGAAGGGGTTTTGCGTTGTAATAGAATTTCTAATGCGTATTCTGGGTTAAATATACCTTACCTTCATAACTACTTTAGTTTTTTGATTGGGCAGGTGCTTGAATTTAAAATCATTGAAATGTGGTTTTGTAAAACCACCATGATAATAATTAGAAAAACCAAAACCTTCCTTCGGTAAACCTATAAAGTTATAGTCCATTTTAGTATTATTGTTTTCATCATCAACGAATGAAAGACCATATTCTCCATGTTCAATTTCGAATTTTACATGTAATGTACCATTGCTGAGTTTAAGCTTGTCAAATTTAATATTACGGAATGATTTTTCTTCCTGAAAACTTTCGTCGTCTTTAAATATTCCTATGCGAATTTCACCATTATTATTTCTAATTCCTGTTATAGTTATTTCAACGGTTTTATCATTCGCAATAAAAGCATTTGAAAAATTCAAGACTAAAAGAAAAAAAAACAATGTTAAGCACCTCATCTATAAAAAGTAAAATGACTTGATTATTGTTTGCAATTTCTAATTAAAATTTAACCTCTCTTTTATGACAGTATGGAGTTCCTCCTCCTTTTTCGTAATACTGTTGGTGATAATCTTCGGCTGGCCAAAACTTGGTAGCTTTAATTAATTTAGTAGCTACCTTGTAACCCTTACCGCTTAAAATTTCAATTAATTTTTCTGTAGTTTTTTTCTGAGCTTCGTCCACGTAAAATACCGCAGAAAGATACTGTGGACCTACATCGTTACCTTGTCCATTTGCTTGCGTAGGATCATGAATTTCGAAGAAAAGTTTTGCCATATCTTCATATGATGTTTTTGAAGGGTCATAAGTTACTTCAATAGCCTCAAGATGTCCAGTAAGATGTGCGCACACTTCTTTGTAAGTTGGATTTTCTTTGGTGCCACCAGTATATCCAACTTGAGTACTAATTACTCCTTTTGCATTCTGGAAATAATATTCAACACCCCAAAAGCAACCACCAGCAAAAATAGCTTTTTCGATTGCAGGCTTAGCGCCTTCTTCAATAAATTTTAATGAAGATGTATTAACACAATGTCTTGTGTTTTTATCAGTAAGTCCTTCACCTAAAAACACATGCCCAAGGTGCCCACCGCAATTCATGCATGTTATTTCGGTGCGTTGACCATCCGAATCAGTGGTTCTTTTTACAGCACCTTTTATTTCATCATCAAAACTTGGCCATCCGCAACCCGAATGAAATTTTGAATCGGAGTTGTAAAGTGGTGCATCGCATTGGCGACATACATAAGTACCTTTTTTAAATAGGTCAGTGTATTCACCTGTAAATGGTCTGTCAGTACCTTTTTCAAGTATTACATACTTTTCGGCTTCTGTTAATTTGTTTAGTTTCATATTTTTTTCCTTATTTATTGTTTGATTGCTTTGTTGTTTAGTCCCTTGTCCGTTGCAACTGTAACAACACATTACAATCATCATTGCAAATAGATACAAAGATGAATTTTTGATTTGATTTAATGCACATATTTTACTTTTCATGTTATTATTAAATTATTTAAAAGTGATGTTACAGCGATAAGTATATACAAAATTTCAGCAAATTTGTTGATGTGAGACATTCTTAAATTTAGAAAGTTAAGGAGTTTGTTCCCGAAAGTAGCGTAAACTATGAGAATTAGAATTACGCCAATTGCGTTAAAAAATACAAATACTAATTTATTAAACCCAGATTATGCGTTAGAGGTTCATAGTGAAACGCTAAAGCCTAATAAAATATGAACTTTTGCGAATAAATCATATTGAATATATGATGCATGAGAAAAAGTTGTATACTTCATATTTTGAAGGGGTTTTGCGTTGTAATAGAATTTCTAATGCATATTCTGGGTTAAATAGACATAATTCCCAAATGCTCGTAGATTATTCCCTTTGGGATTATTTAGTTGATTATTTTCATTTTGTAAACAAACCTTGATTTTTAGATTAAAATCCTCCACTCCATTTTTTACATATTTATACAAAAATGGAATTTAATTCCATTTTTTACATATTTATACAAAAATGGAATCCAATTCCATTTTTTACATATATTTGAAAACTCAATAATTTTAGAATGGTTAATAGATTAATAGTTGAAGAAGCAAAGCATTCGCTTACTCAGTTTAGAGCATTGTGTATTACTGGTCCAAGGCAAAGTGGCAAAACCACTTTAAGCAAATTATTATTTAAGGATAAGCCTTATATCAATTTTGAAAACCCTTCGATACAAAAGGATGCAGAAGAAAATCCAGAGGCTTTTTTAAAACGATTTGTAAAAGGCGCTGTGTTTGATGAAGTGCAAAGAGTGCCTCATATTTTCAGATACTTACAAGAAATTTTAGACAATAACAATAAGCGCGGGCAGTATATATTAACTGGTTCAAATAACTTTTTGTTGCAAGAACAAGTATCTCAATCACTTGCTGGCAGGGCTGGCTATTTATCATTATTACCTTTTAGCTATGCCGAATTGGTGAATGCTAAATTGAATAAAGATGATGTAAACAAACATATATTATCAGGTGGATATCCAGAAATTTGGAATGAAGATTTGGTTGCCGATAAATGGTTAAGTAGCTATTTGCAAACATACGTACAACGCGATGTAAGACTCTTGAAAAACATAAGTAACCTTGCCACTTTTAGTAGGTTTATTTACTTATGCGCAAACTATGCTGGTCAAATTTTAAACAGAGATGACCTTGCAAGACAAACTGGTGTTGATACTAAAACAATTTTATCATGGTTAGGATTATTAGAAAATAGTTACATCGCATATACCTTACAACCTTGGTATAATAATATGAACAAGAGAATAGTTAAAAGTCCAAAGTTGTTTTTTTATGATACGGGTTTACTTTGTCATTTGCTAGGCATAAAAACCTTAACTGCACTCAAGTCAAATTCTTTATACGGAAGTATTTTTGAAAATTGGGTGATTACCGAAATAAAAAAGAATAATTTTAATAATGGTATCAACGGAGGGCTTTACTATTTTAGAGATAGCCTCGGTAATGAAGTTGATTTAATTTTAGAGAATGGTGATTTACCAATTGGAATAGAAATTAAATCGTCAGCTAAGTTTAATACTGAAATGTTGCGTGGATTAAAATATTGGCAAAAACAACAGCCCAAGAGCAATAGTATTTTATTTTATGCTGGCAAAAGTCAAAACACTATTAGTGATACTATGAGTGTACTTTCATGGAAAGATATAGTGGATGTGTAATAGATTTATTTTTTAGTTGCTTTTGCTTCAATACTAATAAAAATATTATCCGATAAAATAAAGCTAGAATCACCAACTTCAACAAAGCTAAATGGGATAGTAATTAGCATTTTTTTCTTGATGGAAAAATCAATTTCAAAATCAGTTCCTCCATGTCCAATAAAATTGAAATTATGAACCGTATATTTATTTTCTAATTCATTTTGCAATGGAATGAGTTGTTCTTTACTTCCGATTGCTCCATGCAATAAAACAGCATGCTCATTCAATTATCTTGCAATACAAAGTTTAATGGCATTGCTTAAACTATTGTTATTGCTTACTTTTATAAAGTAAATGCCATTTGATAATTCGTTAACATCAACTCTTTGTTTATGTATACCTTCGCTTGTCTCTCCTTTGTTTAAAGTATAAACTAACTTACCAGCTACGTCATGAAAAAGAATACTTGTATTTGATTTTTGATTCAATGTATACTCAATTTCAATAGCGCTATTTGCTGGGTTAGGAGCAATATAATTTAGTTGGGTTTTGTTTTTTCTAGTTGATATTTCTTTTACAGTTAATAATGAGTCGGGATAATTTTTAATGCGAGAAACAGATTTGAATAAGTTTAATCTACCTCCGCTTTTACATAAACTATCTAACGATTGTAAGCTATCTACACCTAACATCAATTCATTTTTTATGAGCAAAGCAATTTCAGCGGGCCTTTGTTTATACTCATTTATAAAATTTGTAGAACCTGCAGAAAGCATTAAAGCAATTGCTCCTGCTACATGAGGAGTGGCCATTGAAGTGCCAGAACTTATGTAATAATTGTTATTTGGTGTTGTTGAGTGAGTATCGGTGCCAGGAGCACCTAAATCTATGGTATTAAGTCCGTAAGCTGCAGAGTTATTTTTAACATCGGTATTTGTTGTATTGGTTACGGATACTAGAAAATCACTTACGCAAGATGTTGGAATGTCGCCAGTTACATCTATGTTACTATTTAGGTTAGCAGTAGCTCCCGCACTTAATATTCCAGCACTGCCAAGACTATCGTAAAATGCACACCAAATAGGAAATGCAGAAGGTTGACCATTATTAACTCCGAAGCTAGAGTTTGTAGCAACAACAAATGCACCTTTTTCTCCATTAGTTTTATTGTAGATTTTTCTTTGTTTAAGTGCATAACCATAGGCAATAATGGCAACACTTTCAAGCGAAGTAGATCCTCTTATTGGCATTACTTTTATATTCCAATTAATACCAGTAATGCCAATATTGTTGTTGCCTCTAGCACCAATAGTACCAGAAACATGAGTGCCATGAGAAGATGAAGAAATTAAACCATTATTGCTAGCAGCATTCCAGCCATTATAATCATTTACGTAACCATTGCCATCATTATCAATGGTATCATTTGGATTGTCAGCATAGTTTTTCCAAAAATTTAAATCTTGATGTTGTAAATCGAAACCTCCATCAATAACAGCAACAACAATTGTATCGCCTGTGCTAGTTAACCCACCAGTTGTTATATCCCAAGCATCAACAGCGCTAATGTCTGCACCTGGCAAACCTCCAATTTGTCCAGTATTTCGCAATGCCCATTGAAAAGGGAATAGGGAGTCGTTAGGTGTTGTTGAACGTTCACTAACAATGTGATTTACTTGAACTGCTTTTACAGTCTTAAAATTATTAGTTTTCTCAATAAAATCAATTTCACTTATTGATTTTGCATTTAAATAATAAAGCCAACAATTCATATCAGCGCAAAGTAATTCGGGTTGTTTAGTATTATCAAAATTGGTTTTAAACTCTGTATCAAATAACAGTTTGTCTTTTTTACCCAAGCTGTTATCGCCATTATTAAACATCACAATTACCTGATTATCCGCATGCTCTTTTATTATATTTTGTGCAATAACTGAAAAGTAATTTATCGCTAAAAGGAAAATCGTGGCTATAATTTTATGCATTGTATTTTAGTGGTTGAACAAATATAATTAAAAAGAAATTTAATGTTTGACTTTTAAAACGTTGAATGTATAGATTTTGTTTTTATTTGTATTTATAAGTTATGCAAGCAAAAGTTATAAAATCAACAGGAAGCAACTATACCGTTTTATTGCAAGATGATTCTGTTTTAAATGCGAAAATTAAAGGTAACTTTAGAATAAAAGACATTAAAAGCACCAATCCAATTGCTGTTGGTGACGATGTATTACTTGTAGTTAATGATGATAATGATGCGTTTATTACTGAAATTTTACCTAGAAGAAACTATATTATTCGTAAATCAATAAACCTATCAAAGCAAACACATATTATAGCTTGTAACATCGACCACGCTTTATTAATAGTTACACTAGCTATGCCTCGCACCTCTGCAGGTTTTATTGATAGGTTTTTAGTTACTGCAGAGGCTTATCAGATACCAACTACAATAGTTTTTAATAAGTATGATTTGTATGCAGAGGAGTCATATGAATCAATAGTAAAATTTATAGATATTTATAGAAACATAGGCTATAAATGTATTAAAGCATCAACTATTACAGGTGAAGGTTTAGATGAAATTCGTTCAATGCTATCCAGTGGAAACACCTTGTTATCTGGACATTCTGGTGTTGGCAAATCTACATTAATTAATACTCTTGATAATAATTTGAATATTAAAACAGGTATTATTTCTGAGGCACATAGTAAAGGAAAGCATACTACAACCTTTGCAGAAATGCATAAAACAAAATATGGTGGATTTGTTACAGATACTCCAGGAATAAAGGAACTAGGTTTAGTAGATATAAAGAAAGCAGAATTACATTCATACTTTCCTGAATTTAGAGCCTTGGCATTAAAATGTAAATACAATAATTGTATGCATATTAATGAACCTAACTGTGCTGTAATAAATGAGGTGCAAAAAAACAATGAATCATTACCTAGGTATGAATCTTATCTTGGTATTTATTCTCAGTTGTAATTTTATAATATTTATAAAAGTGTAGTAGGAGTAACATAACTCGTTACAGCAAATTGATTTGAATTTTTAATAGCATTGAAGCCTCCTTCCACATTAATTAAATTATTATAACCTCTTGCTTTTAAAATAGAAACAAAAATCATTGAACGATACCCTGCGGCGCAATGCACATAATATGTTTTTGTTTTGTCAATTAATTGCATTCCTTCATTAATATAATCTAGCGGTGCATTAATAGCATCGATAACATGTTCTGAATCATATTCACTTTTTTTTCGCACGTCAATAAGATTAAAGTTTATATCTTTTTTAGCTATTGACAGCTCATTTAAATGAGTGCTTTTTATTGTTTCAATTTCTTTGTTGGCTTGTATCCAAGTTTCAAATCCGCCTTTTAAATATCCAATTGCAGAGTCATATCCCACCCTTGCTAATCTTGTAATCACTTCTTCTTCTCTGCCGGGCTCAATTACTAAAATTATTGATTGTTTAATATCGGTAATTAATGTGCCAACCCAAACTGCAAAGTTTCCATCAATGCCAATATTTATTGAATTAGGGATGAAGCCTTTTGCAAATGATTCTGCACTTCTTGTATCAAGTATTATCGAATTGGTTTCATTCGCTATTATCTCAAACTCATTAGCAGTATATGCTTTTGTTCCTCTTTGCATTACATTATCAATACTGTCGTAACCAGTTATATTCATGACTACGTTTTTAGGAAAATAAAATGGAGGAGGAGTTAAACCATGTAAAACTTCTTTGATAAAATCTGATTTACTTAAGCTTTTATTTAAAGCATAGTTTGTCTGTTTTTGATTTCCTAATGTGTCAGATGTTTCTTTACTCATTTTTTTTCCGCATGCACTGCCAGCACCGTGAGCAGGGTAAATAATAAGATTATCATTTAAAGGCATTAATTTATTATGCAAAGAGTCGTATAAAAGTGCAGCTAATTTTTCTTCAGTTAAATCTGCAATTACGTGCTGAGCAAGGTCAGGCCTTCCTACATCACCAATAAATAGCGTATCGCCAGTAAAAATTGCTTTTTCATTTCCTTCTTCATCAATGAGCAAATAGCAGCTACTTTCGAGTGTATGACCTGGAGTATGAATAAGTTTTATTTTCACATTCCCTAAATTAAAAATTTCACCATCAGAGCCAATAAAACTTTTAAAACCAGTTTGCATTGTTGTAGGGCCAAATACAATTGTAGCGCCTGTTTTGTTTGCTAAGTCCACATGACCTGATACAAAGTCTGCGTGGAAATGTGTTTCGAACACAAATTTTATTTTAGCATTTCTACTTTTAGCCATTTCTATGTATGGCTCTACTTCGCGCAGTGGGTCTATAATTGCCGCCTCACCATTACTTTCAATATAGTAAGCTCCTTGAGCTAGGCATCCTGTATAAATTTGTTCAATTATCATTGTATTTTTTTTATTTCGGCAACAAATGTCTCGATTACTAAATAGTAAAAAGGTAACATTTGTTACACGTCTTTATTATTGTAAGTTTTATTACAAGAATAGCTCACCTCAGAATATTAATTTCTGATTTGTTTCAATGGAATAAATGATTGTTGTCAGAAAGTTATTTTTGATGCTACTATCATTCTAGTAACATAAAAATTTTTAATAATGGCTTTTGAGAAGTTTCTAATTAAATTGATTCGGTTTTTTTATAACCTTAATATTTATCGGTAAATTTTATTAACCTTTATTTTCAACCACTTTTGGAACTTTGAAATAGTCTGTATCATGTTTAGGGGCATTTTTTAAGCCCTCCTTATGCGTAATAGTTTGTATTACTATATCTTCTCTAAGTTTATTTGTTTCAGGGTTCATATAAACCAGCGGCTCAATATTATCGGTATTTATCTCATTTAATTTTTCAACGAAAGCCAACATTCTTTCCATGTCGTTTTTAATTTCTTCTTTCGCTTCATTTTCAAATTCTAGTCTTGCTAAATGAGCAATTTTGTCAACTAATTCATTATTTATTTTTGCCATTTTATTAATTTTTATTGAATCCGCTTTCAATGATTGATTTTATTTTTTGTTTCAGTTCATCTGAATTTTCTTCTTTGTAGCCTATAGTTGAAACTGGCTTATGAACAACTATATTTGTTATACCCGGACCTGCCTGCCCTTGCAAGAAAGGAGTGTCTTGTAATCTTTTATAAACATTTACAAATGTTATAGGTACAATTTCAATTTGTTTCTCAATAGCAAGTTTAAATGCACCATTTTTAAAAGGTTTCATTTTTGGAGCATCTTTTGATATGGTGCCTTCTGGAAAAATAATTACAGAATTCCCTTTATCAATCTCTTCACCGGCTCTTTTAAAAGCTTTGTGAGCGTCGGTAATACTTTTTCTATCAACCAAGATATTCATTTTTTTAAAAAAAATATTGAACAAGGGTACTTTGGCCAATTCCCTTTTACCCATAAAAACAAAGTAATTATTAATAATGCAATAGCTTAAAATGATGTCGATATAGCTAGTGTGGTTGCAACAAAAAATATAGGTTTTATTTCTATCAAGATTTGTTTCATATTTCACTTGGTATATGATACCGCCGCCAAAACATAATACATGAGCCCAAATGCCTTTGAGCCAAAAAGCCTTACCAAACCATTTAGAATTGCTAAGTAGCACATAAAAAAAAGGGTAAAAAAGCACCATTGTAATTACAAAATAAAGTAGAAACCATATTTTATAGAGAACAACGAAAGGTATAGTAAATGCCCTTGACATGGGTGTTTTTTGTTATAAAAATTCTTCACTTAAAAATTAAAATGAAGACAAACACGTTTAGCAAAGTAAGTTTTGGTTGCTTTATATTAACTATGCTTCTGAAAGTTCAAATTCGAAACTTTCCATTATTGGATTAGCTAATAATTTTGAACAGGCATCACTTACCTTTTTTGATGCAGTGTCTTTATCATTTGCTTCGATTTCTAATGTAATATTTTTACCAATACGAACATTTTCAATTTCAGACAAATTCAAGTTTTTCATACTCATTGTAACTGCTTTACCTTGAGGGTCAAGTAAAGCTTTGTGAGGCATAACCTTAATATTCGCAATAAATTTCATGTGCTATTTAATATTATTTACAACTTATAACACCCGCAATTAATACTTGTGCCATATGAACTTTATAGAAAGTTAGTTTACCGTTTCGCAGGTTACCTCACTTTGAGAATTATTTCTTGCAGCTTCAGCTTTAGCATTTTCCTCATAGAGTTTTAGGTCAGCATTATTACCACACTCCTCAAGTATTGACCTTGTGGTATCAACACCATTTATTTTATAAGAATAACTACACTTTTTACAACGACTGCAAGAAGCAAACGCAAGTGTACCAACTAAAGCAAAAAGAAAAAATGTATTTTTATTCATGAGTTAAAATTTATTAGGGACAAAAATAGACGATAAATTGATAATGCCAAACCTAATAACTATCAGCCATCGGTATTTTTGATTTAGGTGTACAAACAACATTGCTTTCTTTTAGTGCCTGTGCTCTTACACGCTCTTCATATTTTGCTATATCCCGCCAATTCCCGCATGTTTCCGGATAGTCAACAATTAATACATCATCCTTACTTTTTTCGGTACATTTCAGACATTTTGTACAAGAATATTGGCTAAATGATAGCACAAAAAATACAAATAGTAATTTTAAGTATTTCATTGTAAAGAATTATTTTAATCAAATCTAATAAAAATTTATTTTCTATAATTATGAATCTAAATTTTTATAAAGGTTAAAATGTTTACAACCATATTTTTTTGAACTACAAAATTCAATTAGGTTTGCGGTTAAAAGTAATGAGAAAAGAAACAGGTATATTTCAGAATATTGATTTGTGGTTGGTGGGAATGTATTTAGTTCTAGTTACAATGGGTTGGTTAAATGTTTATGCTTCTGTATTTAATGAGCAACATTACTTAATAACCGACATGACCCAGAAGTATGGAAAACAGCTCATTTGGATAATATCATCTTTGTTTATTGCAATTTTGATTTTGGTTGTAGAAGGTAATTTTTTTGCTGCTTTTTCCTACCCTGTGTATGGCTTTTTCCTAATATTGTTAATAGCTGTTTTAGGCGTAGGAACAACAGTTGCGGGTAGTAAAAGTTGGTTTAGATTTGGTGAGTTTGGCATACAACCAGCAGAGTTTACTAAATTCGCAACTTGTATGGCTTTAGCAAAGTTCTTGGGGAATATTAATATTAAGATGACTGAAGTAAAAACAAAGGTCATTTGTGCAACAATTATTTGTGTTCCTATACTACTTATTTTACTCGAGAATGAAACAGGTGTTGCTTTGGTCTACACATGTTTTATTTTAGTAATGTATCGTGAAGGATTATCGGGAAACATATTACTTCTTGGAGTTGGTATCGTTGTTTTATTTCTACTTTCATTACTTATTAATCAATATATTTTGATTGGGATTCTAGCTTTTATGTGCTTTCTGCTGTTTATGGTCATGCGTAAATCAACTCAAAATATTATTGTAGTAATCCTTATTTTCATAATTTCATCAGGCGCAGTAGCAAGTGTGCAGTTTGCTTTTGATAAGCTAGAGCCTCACCAGAAAAAACGTATTAATGTATTTTTGGGTAAGGAAAGCGACAAGAAAAAGGCAGGTTACAATGTTAATCAATCGCTCATTGCAATAGGTAGCGGCGGAGTAACAGGCAAAGGCTTTTTGCAAGGCACGCAAACAAAATATGATTTTGTACCAGAACAAAGTACCGATTTTATTTTTTGTACAGTTGGCGAAGAATGGGGATTTTTAGGCACAACCGTAGTAATGATTCTTTTTTTAGCATTATTAGTTAGAATTATTCAAGTAGCCGAAAGGCAAAGAAGCCCATATAGCCGAATTTATGGTTATGGTGTTGCAAGCATCATATTTTTTCATGTTTTTGTAAATATTGGAATGACCATTGGATTAATGCCTGTTATTGGTATTCCATTGCCCTTTTTTAGTTATGGTGGCTCATCTTTATGGTCGTTTACAATTTTGCTTTTTATTTTAATTAAATTAGACGCTTATCGCTTAGAAATTTTAAGATAATGATACTTATAAAAAATGCTTATATCCTAGATTCTAATAGTCCATTTAGCAATTCTATTCAGGATATATTAATTGACAATAATAAAATTGTTGCCATTGACAAATCAATTAACAATGAAAATGCAGAGGTAGTCAGTCATCAAAATTTACATGTATCTATAGGTTGGCTCGATTTAAAAGCAAATTTTGGAGAGCCAGGAAATGAAGATAAGGAAACAATAAAAACCGGTTGCACTGCAGCGCTAGCAGGAGGTTTTAAAACCATAGCATTAAGTCCATCAACAAATACAGTAATCCAAACAAAGTCTCAAATAGAGTTTATAAAAAGCCAGTTTAAAAACTCAAAAGTTAATGTTTTACCTTTTGGTGCTGCAACTATAAATAAAGAAGGAAAGCAAATGACAGAAATGTTTGATATGTTTGAGGCAGGAGCAATAGGATTTACTGACGATAAATATTCAATTCAAAACGCACAATTATTTACTTCAATATTACAATATGCCAATAATTTTGGGGCTAAAATATTTCATTATGCTTGTGACAGTAATATAAATTATAAAACTATTAGCCATGAAGGAACAGCCGCTACAAGCTTAGGTTTTAAAGGTCAACCACCTATTGCTGAAGACGTAATTGTTGCTCGTGACATTGCAATTGCAAGGTATTATAAATTGCCTATACACTTTTCAACCATATCAACTTATGGAGCTGTAAATTTAATCAGACAGGCTAAAGCAGAGGGCATACAAGTAAGTTGCGATGTTGCAGCGCATCAAATTTATTTTATAGACGAAGATTTAATTAATTTTGATTCGAACCTAAAAGTATTGCCACCATTTCGCGACAGAATACATCAGAAAGCTTTAATAGATGGATTAGTAGATGGCACTATTGATGCAATATGCAGTGACCACTCACCACAAAATATTGAGTTAAAAGCGGTTGAATTTGACCATGCAGAATATGGTATAAGTAGTATTGAAACAACATTTAGCGCTGCAAATACAATGCTAAACGGTAAGCTTACTATTGATAAGATAGTTGAAAAGTTTACAACTTCACCAATGAGAATTTTAAACCAAACATTAAGTACAATTGATGTTGGTTCGAATACTGCACTTACATTATTTAACCCTGATGAAAAATTTGTATTTGATAAAAATGAAATGAAAAGTAAAAGCAAAAATAATCCATTTCATGGTTTTGAGCTTGTTGGAAAAGTAAAGGGAGTGTTGTAATTAGTTAGTAAGCTTAAAATGCAAGATGCAAATATGATTGCGGCACTAATTACTTGGCGTAATTCAATATATCATTATTAATGTGCCTTATTTTCCAAACATTCATCATAAAAACTTATGTTTCATCTTTCTTTTTTATATTAACAATAAGTATAATTTTACCAAACAATAATTAGTAACAGACTAAAATGTCCTTAAGAAGCATATTATTAGAAATAGGGTTAATATGGAGCTTCTCGATGCGGTTTTTTCGCGAAGTTTTTAAACCACGTTTCGAATTTTATGAGTTTGTGCGCCAATGCTTTTATATTGGTAATAAATCTTTGCCATTAGTAGCGATTACTGCTTTTATTATGGGTTTGGTTATCACTATTCAATCACGTCCAACCTTAGTAGAATTTGGTGCTCAAGCATGGTTACCGAAAATGGTTTCTGTTTCATTGATACGCGAAATAGCCCCAGTAATTACAGCACTTATTTGTGCTGGAAAGATAGGTTCTGGCATTGGCGCAGAGCTTGGCTCTATGAAAGTTACTGAGCAAATAGATGCTATGGATGTTTCTGGTACTAATCCTTACAAATTTTTAGTTGTAACGCGTGTAATGGCTACTACATTGATGATTCCTTTTTTGGCAATTATTGCCGATGCAATTTCATTATATGGTGCATTTTTAGGCTCTAATATTCATGGTGTTGTAAGTTGGAATTTATTTTGGAATCAGGTTTTTGACACCCTTGTTTATGGTGATTTTGTTCCATCTATTATTAAAACGTTTTTCTTTGGTTTTGTTATTGGCATTGTTGGATGTTATCAAGGATTTAATTCTAATAAAGGCACTGAAGGTGTTGGACAATCGGCCAATTCAGCGGTTGTAATTTCTTCCTTACTTGTTTTTTTATTGGATTTATTGGCAGTTCAAATTACAGATTTATTACATTTAAATTAATGGAAATTAATGAAAACATAGCTTCTAATATTGATTCTGAAAATGTAATCAGAATAAGAAATTTGTATAAATCGTTTGGAGATAATGCGGTGCTTAAAGGCTTTAGTTTGGACTTACACAAAGGAGAGAATTTGGTAGTTTTAGGCAAGTCTGGGTCAGGTAAGTCAGTATTGATAAAATGCATTATTGGATTAATGGCTCCTGACTCAGGCAGCATTAACGTAATGGGTAAGAGTGTGCCTGAACTTAGTACAACTGAATTAGATATACTGCGCGTAAAAGTTGGTTTTTTGTTTCAGAGTAATGCATTGTATGATTCAATGTCTGTTCGCGACAATTTGCTTTTTCCGTTAAGAAGACATTGGATGAAATCTGAAAGACGAGATGAAGATGGATTAGTAAAAGAAGCGCTTTTTAATGTTGGATTGCCAGATACCGCAGAGTTAATGCCATCAGAACTTTCGGGAGGGATGCGCAAGAGAATTGCATTAGCACGTACTTTAATTCTGAAACCTGAAATTATTTTATACGACGAACCAACAACAGGTTTAGACCCAATTACTGGAAAAGAGATTAGCAATTTGATGCTTGACATTCAAAAGAAATATAACACTTCATCTATCATTATTTCTCATGATATTAACTGCGTAAAAATTGTATCTAACAGGGTTATCATGTTAATTGATGGAAAATGTTACGCAACAGGAACTTACGAGGAGCTTGAAAAACATAACGATACGAGAGTCAAACAATTTTTCGAATAATAATGGGAAAAGAAACTACAAAAAATATTAGGGTGGGTTTGTTTGTATTAGTAGGAACAACTCTTCTTATTTTTACACTTTATCTAATTGGAGCAAAGCAAAATTTATTTGGCTCAACATTTACGTTGAAAGCACAATTCAAAAATGTGAATGGGTTAATGTCTGGTAACAATGTTAGGTTTACGGGTATTGATATTGGAACAGTTAAAAAGGTTGAAATAATTAATGATTCTACAGTAAATGTAGAGATGGTTATTGACAATAAGATTCAAAAATTTATAAAAAAAAATGCAACCGCCAGTGTAGGCTCTGATGGTTTGATGGGAAATAAATTAGTAAACATAACTTCTTCATCTAAAGATGCGGCATCAGTTGAAAACGGCGATATGCTGAAGACGCAAAGTATGGTGGGAACAGAGGATATGCTAAAGACATTGGATTATACAAATCAAAATATAAAGGATATCTCTGTTGAGGTAAAAAGCATGGTAAAAAAGTTAAATAGCCCCAACTCTTTATGGAGTATTTTAATGGATACAGTAGTTGCCGAAAATTTAAAACAAACTGTTGTTAAAATAAAACTAACTGCAGAAAATTCTGCAACGGTTACAGGTGATTTAAGCAGAATTATAGGCCATATAAAAGCTGGTAAGGGAACAATTGGCGCATTGTTATCAGATACTGTTTTTTCATCAAAATTAAATCAAAGCATTATCAATATTAAGTTAGTGAGTGATACCTTAGCTATTATAACCGGTGATTTACATAATATGACTTCAAAAATCAAAAAAGGCGAAGGTGCTATAGGAACAATTTTAATGGACACATCTTTTGTAGGTAATTTGAATAAAACAATGCTCAATGCTAGAAACGGGACAAAGGGTTTTGACGATAATATGGAGGCATTAAAACATACTATTTTATTAAGAAAATATTTCAAGAAAAAAGCAAAAACGGCAACAAATAATAATTTAAGGTAGTAATTATAAACATTGCAAATATGCTTGCCTCAAGAATGTTT
>JBEIDK010000030.1:0-28313 GCA_040383485.1 Flavobacteriales bacterium | reverse complement strand
CATAAGTTAATTGATTGCCCAAAATTGTTTGATTTATAATCAAACACAACCCAATTAATAAATAGCTGTTAGAGGTTTTAAAGGTTAGCAATATTATTTATGAAACAAATAATAAATACTTAAATTTAATATCGCTTATCATTTTCATATTGTTATTATTTAATTTATAATTGAAATTTATAAATTAATACAACTTATACATGGAAAACTTCCAGTCAAAGCTTTTAATAGCTACAATTATTTTTTTATCTACTTTAATTTTACAAAAACCTGTAAAAGCGCAAGATAGCTTCCCTCCTATTGCTTACCCCGACAGTGCAGTTACTTTATTACGTAAAGCAAATAGCCTTATGAATGAAGAGAAGTATGGCGAAGTATTAAACATTCTAAGCACTGTAAGTGATGGTGATTCAAGCTATTTAATAGTTTGTTACAAAAAATACTTAGCCTACTTCAAGAAAAAAGATTTTAACAAAGCACTAGAACAAATTGATAATATAAAGAATGAAAACAATACCTATGGCGCTTCACTATTAACAATGTATAGTTCTGTTTATCGCGAACAAGGTAATTTTGAAAAGGCACTTGAGGTTTTAAATAATGGCATTAAAATATATCCTCTATTTGCTCCATTAAGATATTATAGAGCATTAGTTTATTTTGAACAAAAAAAGTACGATATGTTTCATGACGAACTTATTGCAACCATTAAAGTAAATCCGCGTTATTCAGCTCCACACTATCATCTTGGCAAAATAAATGGCTTGATGAATTTTAAGTCGAAAGCTATGTTGGCATTGAGCTATTATATAATGATTGAAAACACAAAAGATAAGGTATTGGATGGTATTGGCACAATGGAAAAAATTGCTAATAACAATTATGGGAAAGCTGATACAGTTGTTATGGAGACAAATAAATTGAATAATTACTATGAAGAACTTGATGATTTTATTTCATCAAAAGTGGCAATACAAAAAGGATATAAATCAAAAGTTGGATTAGGTTATGACATTTGCAAACAACAACAATTTTTATTTGAAAATTTAAAAGAAGTAAAAGATGATTTTTATCAAAATTTTTACGTAACATTTTTCAAAGAAATTATGGATAAAAAAATGTTTGAACAATACATTTATTACTCATACCAAGACTTGCAAACAGATGAGATTAATAGCTACTTAAAGAAAAATAAAAATAAAGTTGATGATTTTAAATTATGGACAATAGATTATATTAAAGAAAATCACTCTAAATTTACCGAAACTTCTGCAGGTCAATCTTATAAATATTATGCAAATAATAACGCTATTAAATCTGTTGGTGTTCTAAATAAAGAAGATAAAAAAATTGGTAAGTGGACATTCTATTATGAAAACGGATTAACTAGCGCATTGCATAATTACACCAATGGTGAGTTGGATGGTGAAGTACTAGAATACTACGAAAACGGAAAATTAAATACCTATGCAACTTATAACAATGGTAAACCTAATGGTGATTATAAAATATATCATTACGCTACAGGTGCTTTAAGAGAAGAAGGGAAATTGATTAACGGTAAATTAGAAGGTGTGCTAAAAAGGTACAATGCCAGAGGTGTTCTTACCAGTACTGAAGAGTTTAAAGACAATGCTACAAATGGCAAACTTGAAATATACCGTGCCAAAGGCAGTCTCGATTATAAAACAGAAATGATTGGGGATAAATATCTGAATTCGGCCACTTACTATTACAACAATGGTAATTTATTAAAGGAATATAAAATAGTAGAAGGTAAAATAAATGGACCTTACACTGAATTTTATGCTGATGGCAAAATATTATCAAAAGGTGAATATTTAAAAGGAGACAAAACAGGGAAATATATTGCATATCACTACAATGGTAAAATTAAAAGTGAGGGAGAATACAAAAATGACTTAGCTGAAGGTTTATGGAAGGAATATGATGCTAATGGTATTTTAGTTGAGGAGACGACTTATAGCAATGGTAAAATAAATGGAGAACAAATTGAATATGATTTTGATGGTAAAAAAGCCAATGTATTTGAATACAAAAATGGTTCCCCTAAAAACTATGTATATTATAAAAGTGATGGATCCGAAATTTCAAAAGGCAAACTTTCTAAAGGCAGCAAAGCAATGCTAACTATGTATTGGTCAAATGGCAATAAGAGAGCCGAAGGACTTGTTGATGAACTTAAACGTGAAGGTAATTGGAAAGAATACAGTTATAATGGGCTTTTGAAAAAAGAAATAAATTATTTGGATGGAAATTTTGAAGGGAAATACATTATTTATTTCCCCAATGGAAGAATAAATCAAGAATTTAATTATAAAAATGATGTATTAAATGGAGAATTTAAGGAGTACTTTTCATACGATGGGAAACTCTATAAAGAAGGTTATTATGTTGATGGAGAAATTGAAGGTTATGTTTATACATATTATATAAACGGAAATATTGCTGAAAGAGAATTTTATCATAAAGGACAAACAACTGGCACTACATTTAACTATGGTATAAAAGGCATCTTAGATAGAAGCTTTAGATTTAATTATGATAACATAATAAAAGCAGATTTTTTTGATACATTAGGTGGTAAATTTTATTCAATAAAGTTTGATAGTACTTCATCAGGAAAGTTAGTTTTTAAAAATTTTAATAACAGTAAATCCGTAGAATACGATGTTAAAAATTCTTTCAAAAGTGGTAAAGAAATAAACTATTTTACCGATGGAAACATATATAGCCAATTCAATACTTTTAACGGTGAAATAAATGGTGAATATGTAAAGTATTATGATACAAAAGCTGTGCGAGAAAAAGGAACATATGTAAACGGAAGAACTCACGGATTAGTAAGCAGTTATTATCCTTTTAACAACACAATTAAATCTGAAAAAGAGTATGTGTTTGGTGAAGGTTTTGGAATTGACAAAGACTACTACCCAAGCGGCAAATTATATCGTTCGGCAACAGAAATTGATGATGAATTAAATGGTAACCTAGATAATATTTCTGATGATGGCAAAACTACATTCAGACGAAAATACTTTAATGGAATATGTGTAGCCTATGGCTTTAGCGACAACAATGGAAACTTTTCTACACTTACTGAAACAAAAAATGAAACGTTCGATGTTAAAATGAACTATGCAAATCAAAAACCATTTATTGTTTGCAGTTATAAAAATGGCAATTTAAACGGACCGCGTAAAGTCTATTACTCAAACGGAAATATATATGTTGATGCAGTTTATAAAAATGGATATAAAGAAGGGATTTATAAAGAGTACTTTGATAATGGAAAAGTTTTTACTGAATCAAATTACAGTTTAGGATTACTAAACGGTATCTATAAAGAATACTATCCTTCTGGTAAACTAAGATTTTTTGCAACTTATTATACAGATGATTTGCAAGGCATCTGCGAGTATTACAATGAGCTAGGTGCGAAAACTAAAACTAAATATTACTTTCAAGACAAACTAGTTTGGGAAAAATAATAGCACATAAAATAAAAAATAACTTAGTCATTCTGCTCATAATTGTATTTGGTTTAAGAATGAATGCCCAAAAACTATTAAGTGAAAATACTGATGAGTATATTGACACTGCATTGGGTTTTGTTTATTCTCATAATCAAAACGATTTATACATCAACGTAAATTCTTTAGGACAACTACAAACTTATTCCTACCAGACACAAGAAATAAAAATATTAAATACCTTAACAATTGGACTCAATAAAATGTCAGCAAGTTTCAGCGATTTTACTACAATAGATAGTATGACAGCCTTTACTTTTGTTCCAAACAAAAAGAAATTTAAACCTATTGAAAGCAAAGATTTTAGTATTCAAAATAACACAACTAACAATGTTTTTTTCGATGATTCAAAAACAATGATTGCAAAATTTAATGGAGTTACGAAAGATGCATACCTTCAATTAAAGTATAAAGAAGTTTATAAAGACCCCCACCTACTCGGACTGCATACCTATCAATATGGCAAACTCTGCAAAAAAAATATTTACAGAGTGTTTGTACAAGAAGGAATAAATGTATCAATCAAGCATTTTAATTTTGAAGGATTTAATATAGACACAACTTCTACCATCCAAGGAAAATATAAGGTATATACTTTTATTGCAACAAATATAAAACCATATTTAAATAAAGCATCTGCACCAGGTTACTTATATATTTTGCCACATACTACACTCGAAGTTGTTAACTATAAATTCAATAATAAAACTACTCCAATTCTAGGCTCTACAAAAGACTTGTATGCGTGGTACATGCTTTTGGTTAAGGAAACAATTAATAAAAAATACCCCGAGTTAGCTCACATTGCCGATTCAATAACCAAAGAAATTAAAAAAGAAGAGGACAAGGTTAAAGCTATCTATAATTGGGTACAAAATCAAATAAGTTATGTTGCTTTTGAGCATGGCTTAGGTGGTTTTATTCCGAGACCAGCAGACTTAGTTTGTAGCAGAAAATTTGGAGATTGTAAAGATATGGCAATGTTAATTTTCAAGTTGTTAGAATCCATAAATATTAAAGCAGGTATAACATGGATTGGTAGTACTGAATTACCTTATAAATACTCTGAGTTAAATTCACCACTTATTGACAATCATATGATTACTACATATAAAAATACAAAAGGAGAATGGGTGTTTTTAGATGCTACTTCTAAGTATTGCTTATATGGTTTGCCTAGTAACTTTACCCAAAACAAAGAAGCACTTATTTATATAAATGACACAACATTTGAAATTGCTACGGTGCCAGTTGTAAACCCTTCAATAAACCAAAATATTGACAGTGTAAAAATAACATTTAATAAAGATGAATTAATCTTTAATGGCAATAATACATTAACTGGCTATTGCAAGAGTGATGTGGATTATTATTTCGATAACTATATAAATAATAAAGGAAAAGAAATAACCCAATCAATCTTAAAAAAAGGAAGTGATAAATTTTCAATTGATACTTTTTACTATAAAAATAACGACATATTTTCTAAACTATTTTACAAAGCAAAACTACCCGGATATACTGTAAATGCCGGCAAAAGAATGTTTATAAATACGAACTTTACAAAAGATTATTTAGAAGATATAATTGATACTTCAGCACAATTTGGTGCTGTAGATTTAAAACAGACTATTACTAGAAGGCTATATCAGGAGATTGAATTACCAAAAAATTATTCTATTGAATCGTTGCCAAAATCAAAAGAATTAGGTAATAAATACTTTTCAATTTCTTTAAATTACAAACAAATTGGCAACACAATTATTTGTGATATTACATATATAGTTAAAGATATATTAGTTATTAAAAAAGACGTTTACATGATTAATGATTTTGTAGAAAAAGCCAAGAAACTACATAAAGAAAACTTAATACTTATAAGAAATGATTAAAAATTTAAAACAAATTTCTGTACTATTTTTCTTGTTCTCAATAAAGATAAGTAATGCACAACTTACTGGGCTAATAGCTCTTGATGAAAAAGTAACTTATGAACAACCTTCAAAAGAAAAACTAAAAGAAGGTGCTTTAGTTATGATTGAAAAAAGATTTTTAGATTACTCTTATGATGAAGCTGGTGATGCCGAAATGAGTCGCAGTTATTACTTTAAAATATTTGTTTCAACAAAAGAAGCAATTGAAGATTACAATAAAATATATTTCGGTAACGGAAAAGTTTTAGCACTTACAACCTTAAAAGTTAGGGTTATAAAAAAAGATGGAACAGTTGTAACAACCGATAAATCACAAGTAAAAGAAGTTACTAACGATAACGGAAGAAAGCTACAAGAGCTTGCCGTAGAAGGATTAGAAGAAAATTCAATTTTAGAATATTGCTATTCATACAAAACAAATCCTTTTTATTATGGTCAAGAATACTTTCAAACTGGTACTCCTAAACAAGAAGTATTTTTTAGACTTACCTGTCCTAAAAATCTATTTTTTAATTGTAATTCTTACAATGGATTACCAAAATTCAAAAGCGATACTGCAAACTCAAGCAATATTATGACTATGACTGCAAAAGATATTCCTGCTTTAAAGAAACAAGAATATAGCTTTAGTGATAAATATAAACATAGAATTGAGTATGTATTAGCCGAAAACAAAGTGAATGGAAGACGTAATTTCTATGCATATAATGAGTTTGCAATTAATACTATTAAAAACATGCGTACTTTAGAGAAAGCAGAAGAGAAAGCAATTTCTAAACTAATTAAGCAGCTTAATATTTCTGACAAAAATATTGAAACAGTAAAGGTATTGGAGCGCAATCTTAAATTGACAATTCAAACTGATGATAAAAGTGAAAACCCAGAATTAAATCAACTTGATAAGATTTTAAAAAATAAAGTTGGGACTTCTAATGCAATAACAAAAATATATTTAGCTGCACTTAGCGCATTAGAAATAAAAAATGAAATAGTTGTTGTTTCAGATAGAAGTGAACCGCAAATTGATAAATCTTTTGAAACCTATTCGCATTTGGATGAGTTTGTAATTTACTTGCCAGACTTTAATTCGTACCTATCTCCTAAAAACTTTTCTAGTCGAATTGGTTTTCCTCCTCCCGAGTTTCAAGGTTGCGATGCTTTGTTCCTTAAAGAGATAAAAATAGGTGAAAATATTTCGGCAGTTGCAAAGGTTAAAACAACCGATGTTCTGCCTTTAAATAAAAGTGAGAATAATATTGAAACTTTCGTTACATTAAATGTAGACTCGGGTATAACAGAGATTAACAAAACGCTTTCCTTAAGCGGCTATCCTGCATTTTACGTTCAACCAATTTATGCCTTTTTGGATGACAATGCAAAAAAAGAAATGCAAAAGGCATATTTGTTTGAAGAAGCGGATGCGCAAAAACGAAAATATACATCTACTGTATCTAACTACGAACCAACAGATGTTTTTGAAAAACCAATGATTTTAAAAGCTAATTATAGCACCGCCGATTTAATTGAAAATGCAGGTAATAAAATACTTTTCAAAGCAGGCTTATTAATTGGAAAACAAGTTGAGATGTATCAAGAAAGAGAAAGAACATTACCGGCCGAAGTGCAATACCTGCATTCTTTTAATCGTAAGCTATCAATAAAAATTCCTAAAGGATTTAAAATTGCAAATGCAAGCGATATAAACATAAATGCTAATTGTCAACTTAACGGTAAAACTCTAGCTTCGTTTAAATCTGACTTTGTTATAGATGAAAACAACCTAGTAATTAATTGCAGAGAAACCTATGAAGCTTTAATATATCCAATTGAAGTATTTGAAACATATAAAAAAGTTGTGAATGCTGCTGCCGACTTCAATAAAATAGTGCTTGTATTTGAGGAAAAATAGGATTTTATAAATAGTAATGTTTTATAATTGTTGAATTTCACTATTTTTATACAAATAATTAATGAATAAACAACCATTAAATTGATTAATTTAAGTAACATTAAAGTTAAATTTAGAAGATGAAAATTGTAACCATTTTACTTATTTATTTCTTTACCATTACGAAAATTTTTGCTCAAGAAAATGCCAGATTTATTAATGAAAAAGCAGAGAAGCTTGCCGATATAGAAAACTATAAAGACGCACTAAAAGAATATAATAATTGCGTAAAAAATTATATTGACGAATCAAATTATTTTAAGGTTGAGGTATTACTAAATAAAGCACGTATCGAAAACAAGTTAAAAGAGTTTGATAAAGCTGAAAAATCAATACGCGATGCCATTTCAATCAAAAAAAGTCTTCATTCAATATATGTAACTCAAGCTGAAATATTTGCTACTCAAAATAAATGTAAAGAAGCATATTGGTCAATAGACACTGCAATTTTTTATAATAAAAACGAAACTGAACTATTATTAAAAAAAGCCGATTACCAACTCAAGGCATTTATGGTAGATTCTGCATTAAATACAGCTAATAAATTTATTGCTCTTGAACCTAAAAACCTAAATGCTTATGTATTGCGTTCGTCAATTTATTTGATGAAAAAGGAATATAGTAAAGGAATTGAAGATGCAAATTATGTACTTCATAAAAATCCAGACAACTTAGAAGCACTGCTTAATAGAGGAACATTATTAGCGCAAAATAATGAGTTTAATAAAGCAGAAACAGATTTTTATAGAATTATAAATTTAAATCATAACTACAAAGCGGCATCTTTAAATAATATAGCCTTTTTTATAAAATTTAAACAACAAGATTTTAAAAGTGCGATTGATATTTTAAATCAAGCATTACAAACTACTCCTAATCAGGCATACCTGCTGAACAATAGAGGTTATGCCAATTTAATGCTCAAAAATTATGATGAAGCTATCAAGGATATTAATGAATCAATTAAACTTGACCCATATAATAGTTATGCATATAAATATTTAGCGCTTTACTATTTAGAAATGAATAAAAAAGGAAAAGCTTGTGACAATATAGATAAGGCATTAAAGCTTGGATATACGCAAGAACACGACAAGGAAGTTGATGAGTTAAGACAAAAAACTTGTAAATAAGCACCAATAAAATTGTTTACACTTACTTTAATAACTCTTCAATTTTCATTGCGTAATCTAAAGAGTCATCCAAAAACCAACTAAAATTAGGAGTAATTCTAGTTTGGTGACGAATGCGCTCAGCTACTTTATGTCTGATGTCTTTGGTACTTTCTTTTACCATCTGAAACACTTTGTTTTTATCGCCGTTGTTGGGAACAAATATGCTTAAATAAACTTTTGCAACTGATAAATCAGGGCTAATGCGCACCATGGTAACAGTAATGAGCGATTTTTCATATAATGCAAAAGCATCACGTTGAAAAAGTTCTGCTAGTTCTTTTTGTAATAATCTTGATATTTTATTTTGTCTTGTAGAATCCATACGATTTTTTTTAAGGTCAGAATATAATTAATGTGAACTTTAGTCATTTATGGCTTTAATACCAGGCAACTCCTTGCCTTCCATAAATTCGAGCAATGCACCGCCACCAGTTGATACATAGCTTACCTTATCAGCTAAATGATATTTATTAATGGCAGCTACTGAGTCGCCACCACCAATCAGTGTGTAGGCTCCTACCTGAGTTGCGGCAGCGCATGCCTCAGCTATTGCTCTTGTTCCAACTTCAAAACTTTCCATTTCAAAAACACCCATAGGGCCATTCCAAAGAATTGTCTTCGCAAGCATAATTTCTTCTGTAAAAGAATTTCTTGACTCGGGACCAATATCTAATCCCATCCAACCTTCTCCTATATAATCGCCATTAACTTCAAGCACATTTGCATCATTGCTAAACTCATCAGCTACTATATTATCAACAGGCAAAACAATCTGCACCCCTTTAGCTTCAGCCTTCTTCAATACATCTAGTGCAATCTCTAATTTGTCTATTTCGCAAATAGAACTACCAATTTCGTAGCCCAAAGCCTTAAAAAAAGTATACGCCATGCCACCACCAATTATGATTGTATCAGCACGTTCAAGTAAATTTTCAATAATTAATATTTTATCCGAAACTTTTGATCCTCCCATTATAGCAACAAATGGCTTTTCGGCATGATTCATAACCTTAGTTGCGCTTTCAACTTCCGCTGCCATTACATATCCAAAATATTTTGCTTTCGGAAAAAATTGTGCTATTACTGCTGTTGAAGCATGTGCTCTGTGGGCAGTGCCAAAAGCATCATTTACATATACATCGCCCAATGAGGCTAATTGTTTTGCAAACGCAACATCACCTTTTTCCTCTTCTTTATGAAACCGCAAATTTTCAAGTAATAAAACCTCCCCTGCTTTCAAATTTACTGACATTTCTTGGGCAGAATTTCCTATACAATCATTGGCAAACAAAACATTCTTACCTAATAATTTAGAAAAATGTTTAACAATATGTTTTAGGGTATATTTATTAGAAGGACCATCTTTAGGCCTGCCAAGGTGAGACATGAGTATTACACTACCACCATCATTCAATATTTTGTTAATTGTAGGCAATGTTGCACGTATCCTTGTATCATCAGTAATCTCAAAATTATCATCAAGAGGAACATTAAAGTCAACCCTTATTAGTGCCTTTTTACCTAAAAAATTTAAATTATCAATGGTATTCATAAAAATTATATTTGGCGTGAAAGTAAGAAAATGAATAAGCAAACACAATATTATATGTTACTAAACGTGGATACATTTTTATAAAATTAAATATCAACAGTTTTGCAATTAATAAAAATAATAAACGAATATTTTATTAAACCAGTTTGACTTTTGTTATTTAAAAAAATACCTCCATCAAACTTTATCATTATAAAAACATAGTACATAATTAATAAAAGCTTCATAATCAAAACAAAATGATTCTTTATTTACTTCAGCTCAACTCTCATTAAAAAGATGTTTTTGTAAATATAATTTTCGAAAACCATGAATTGGTTAGTAAAAATAATTCTACATGAAGACAAAAGTCGCATAGCTCTGTATTTTAAAAGTAGTCAAGAGTTAAATCAAAGAATAAAAAAAAAAGAAGATGACAGATGGAGTAGCACTTAAAAAGTGTGACACTTGCCTGATACAGCTGAGAATAGAAAGAAATTTGCAATAATAGAAGATTCTAAATCAAATTTTAAAAAATACAAAAACACAAACTGTTTCAAACGAAGTACCAAAAGTAAATAACTTTCCGTCATAAGAGTACGTTAAAAATATACTTAGTTTATACCCGAATTACGCGTTAGAGTTTTTTGGTGAAACGACAAATCCCAATAAAATATTAACTTTTACAAATAAATCATATTGAATATATGATAGATGAGAAAGAGTAGTTTACTTCATATTTTGAAGGGGTTTTGCGTTGTAATAAAATTACTAAAGTGTATTTGGGCTTAGGCAATGGTTAATAAGCAAATGGTGCAGCCAAAAGACCATAAAAACTTATTATGATGCTTTGCAAGTATTCTTAGAATATTACGAATCAAAATCTATTGAAGATATTAATAATGTAGATGTAATTAGATTTAATAATGAGTTTATTTTTTCAAAAACAAACTCAGTGCATGATATCAAAATCAAATTGTAAATGCAATAAAATTATACTATACCAAAGTAAGAGATACCAAGTTAAATATTGATTTAGTTCATCGTCCAAAGCACTCATATCTGCTGCCTAATGTAGTAAGCAAAGAGGAAATAAAACAGATACTGACTATTCTACCCAATAAAAAACTCAAGGCGATGCTGAGTATAATTTACAGTTGTGGTTTAAGGAGAAGTGAACTACTAAACTTAAAGATTACGGTTATTTATTCAAAGCGTAACGTATTATCATTCGTCTATCAAATGAAAAGATAGAATAAGTCCTTTATCAGAAAAAGTCCTAGTACTATTGCGTGATTATTATATTGCATACAAGCAAAAAATTTGGTTACTTGAAGGTAAAAATAAAATAATTAAATATGATGAGGAGTTTGGTAAGCATACTTATGCAAGCTTTAAATAAAAATCTAAAATTAAAAAGCCTGCAACATTAAATTGGCTTAGGCACTGCTATGCAACCCATTTATTGGTAGCGGGCACAGACTTAAGATACATACAAGAAATTTTTTGGTAAAGCAGCAGCAAAACAACAGTGATATTCACCCATCTAAGTACTAAAAGTCTTCAGAGAATTAATTGTCCATTTGATACTTTATAATAGAAAGATATATTTACAAAATAAAAGGAAATAAAATCATCCATATAAGTAAGTTGTGACTGACTAAACAAAAAATATGAAAAATAGATTAGAAGATGTTAATTCTTATAAACTTTTTGACACCCAACCAGAAAAGGACCTAGACGATATTACGGAACTTGCCTCAATAATATGTGGTACTCCTATAGCATTAATTACCATATTAGATGACAAACGGCAATGGTTTAAATCAAACAAAGGGCTTTCAGTAGGCGAAACTAAAATTGAAGATTCCTTTTGCCAACATACATTACATAAACCAAATGAAGTGCTGGTAGTAAATGACACTTTTAAAGATCAACGATTTATTAAAAATAAATTAGTTTTAGATGATCCTCACATTCGTTTTTATGCTGGCGCTCCTTTGGTTACAAAGAGAAATAATGTTTTAGGCACCTTGTGTATTATAGACAGAAAACCAAGGGAGTTTACCAAAGACCAAGAGAGAGCCCTTCAAATTCTTGCCCGAGAAGTGATGCATAAAATTGAGACCCAAAAGATTTTTAAGAAACTCAATACATCTGCCAAATTAAACATTGATAGATTGGTTAAAATTACAGAGAATATTCCACTAGGGATTTTTGAACTAGTAGTTTCCAATTCAGGTGTCATGAAATTCGCATTTCTAAGCGCAGGCATGAAAAAAATATATCCTGACATAAACCTAGATGAATTGATTAAAAACCCAAGTATTGCTTTTTCGCTGATTCATCCCGATGATATTCTACCTTTAAAAGATGCTATCGCACTTTCAATAGAAAACGAGGAAAAGCTTTACCATGAATATAGAGTTAAAAGTGTCTCAGGTTATGATTGGTATGCAATAGATGGACAACCACACAAAATTAAAAATGGAAAAACAATAATATATGGGGCATTTACAGACGTTACACATCATATTCATTACAAAGACACCCTTGAACAAATTGCGTTCGATATCTCTCACGTTTTACGTAGACCAATAACTA
Organism: Flavobacteriales bacterium; assembly: GCA_040383485.1. Lineage (GTDB taxonomy): Bacteria > Bacteroidota > Bacteroidia > UBA4408 > UBA4408 > JBEIDK01. The sequence continues at coordinate 15,567 of JBEIDK010000030.1, read as the reverse complement.
CAATTCTGGGAATTACAAACTTACTAGAATTAGAACATGAGCTATCTATTGAAAAGCTAAAAGAGTATTCTGGCTATATAAAAACAGTCTCAGAGGAATTAGAGGAATTTACCCGCAAATTAAATGAGGTATATTCGGAAAAAAAATTAAAAATAACTAGGCATAACAATAGGTATAAAACATAGTGCTAACATTGGTTACTTCAAGTTTTTTGTTCTCGAAAAGCATTGCTACTTTGGCCAATTTTGCAGTTCAGAAAATCCATTCGTTGCATACCCAAACCATTAATGGTCAGCTAAAAAAAACATGACCGCAGCCGGGGATGCTTAAAACCGAAAATAATAAGCGACAATATAAATTCAAAACAATGAAAAAATAATATTACTCCTAAGTTTTGCATTTAGCATCAAACTTTATCATTATAAGAACATAGTGCGAAATTAATAAAAGCTTTATAATCAAAACAAAATGATACTTTATTTACTTCAGCTCAAATCTCTTTAAAAAGATGTTTTTGTAAATATAATTTTCGAAAACCATGAATTGGTTAGCAAAAATAATTCTGCATAGAGATAAAATTCGCATAACTCTGTATTCTGAAAATAGACAGTAGTTAAATCAAAGAATAAAAAAAAAGAAGATGCCAGGTGGAGTAGCACTTTAAAAGTTTGAGACTTGCCAAATACTATTAAGAATAGAAAGAAACTTAAAATAAAAGATAAAGTACAACCAAACTTATAGTCTAAAAAGTTACAACAATAAAATGACAATAATCTATTTATTATTCTTTTCTTGAATCCATTTCGACATATACTTTGTTGCATTAGCTGTTTGATATAATAGCATTGCACCCATAAAGTTTTTTGCTCTGAAATATTCTAAATTATTTATTATCTCAGTTATCTTTTCTAAAAACTTAGTTTTGAATAATTTAGAATTGAATCTGTTATTTATAACATCTATACCATTTTTCTGCGCCGCTATCCAAAGTTCTTTATTAAAATAATGATTAATTGCAGCTTTTACAAAATCATTAGGATTGTCAGCTATTGTTCCTGGCCAACTAAAAGTATTATTAATACCTTCTGCGCCAATTTTTGTTGTAATGCTTGGAGTACCGCAAATCATAGCATCAATGAGCTTACCTTTTATACCCGCGCCGAATCTTAAAGGAGCTAGACAAATTCTGGCATTTTTCATTTCTGTAAAAACATCCTCTGCTCTACCTTTAATAAAAAAGCTAGATTTCGGGCTATTTAATTTCAACACTTTTTCAGTAGGATACGCTCCAAAAATATTCAACGAAACGTTTGGTAATTGAGAGTGAATTTTTGGCCAAATTTCAGTCTTTAAATATTGAACAGCATCCCAATTAGGTTCATGCAAAAAATTTCCAATAAAAATAAAATTTTTCCTTTCTTCAAAAGTTGGTAATAGACTGAGATAAGACTTATCAATTGATTTTAATAGGAATGGCAAATAGTAAATTTGTTGTTGAGGAACATTAAACTTCTCCTTTAAAATTTCCATTTCAAATTCTGATATTATTAATGAAATATCAGAACGCATGATGCTTGCTATTTCTCTTTTTGCGTAATCAGAATACAAATCAGAATCTTCAATATATCTGCCTTTTTTAAAAGCAAACTGCCTTGCATATCTTAAACAATGCAAGTCTTCAGTATCTAGAATTCTTAACGCATTTGGTTTGTTTTCTGCAACTCTCCATCCATATTTTTCCTCCGTAATATAGCGGTCAAATAATACAATGCTTGGATTAATAGATTTTAAAAAAACATTAAAACTGTCGCTATTGAGTTCTATATTAAATTTATCGATTCCAATTGATTCTATATTGAACATAAAATCGCTCACATTAGCATCACTGCAATAGGTGATTTTCCAACCTTGACCTAAAAACAAATGGATTAATTGCATCATTCTAACGCCTGCAGCAGATGACTTAGGTTCTGGCCATACTGAACCAATTATTAATAAATGATGCTTTGAAGTCAAGGTAAAAACTTTGTTAAATTCAAAAAAAAACTCTGGTGAAAATTCACCAGAGTTTGAATATAAAATTTATATTATTATTTCTTAACGAGTTTCTCTAGTTCTCTTTCTAAATCGGCTCCTCTAAGTGCCTTTGCAACAATAACTCCATTTGCATCAATCAAATAATTTGTTGGTATTGAACTGACACCATATTGTGCAGCTGCAACAGAATTCCAACCACCAAAATCACATACATGATTATCCCAAGTTAAACCATCTTTTTTAATTGCTGCAAGCCAAGCTTCCTTTTTTTGGTCAAGCGATACGCTATAAATGGTAAAACCCTTTGCTCCTTTAAATTTCTTTTCTTTAAAAGTATTATAAGCTCTTACAACTGCTGGATTTTCCATACGGCAAGGGCCACACCAAGATGCCCAAAAATCTATTAATACAACATTACCTTTATTCACCTTTGCTAAACTTAAGTTAGTTCCATCAGGTTTTTTAAAATTTAATTCAGGAGCTTTGTTACCAATATTTAATCCAATTTCCGGAGCAGTATTGACTTTTGTAAAACCAAAAATGGCAAAAGTTACAGCAGCACATACAATTAAAACATTAATTTTTTTCATGTTATTACTATTATTTTTGACAAAACTAATTGATTAAAAATTTTAAACAAATAAGATTTGTTAAGCAAGTTTTGTGAATAAAATAAAAGATAATAAGCCTATTGATTAAAAATACTTGTAGCAAATACGCCTGCCGTCTCAGTTCTTAATCTAGCATTGCCAAATGATACAGGAATGAAGGATTTACTGATTGATAAATTAATTTCAGATTCATTAAAATCACCTTCAGGCCCAATTAAAATTATACAATCTAAACTTCTATCTATCAACTTTGCGAAACTCTTCTTTTCATTTTCAAGACAATGAGCTATAAATTTTTGAGAATGTAAATTTTCAGTTTTAAGAATGAAGGTATCAAACTTAATAAGGTCATTAAGTTTAGGGATAAAAAGTCTTTTTGATTGTTTCATTGCCGAAACTAAAATCTTTTTTATTCTATCTTGATTGAGGTTTCTTCTCTCAGATTGACTTGTAATTATTGGAGTAATTTCGGATATACCTATTTCAGTTGCTTTTTCAACAAACCATTCAAAACGGTCAATGTTTTTGGTTAGAGCAATAGCAATATGCAAACTACTTTTTGCTGGCTCCTCAACAATTATATTTTCTAACAATTTAACAACGCATTTTTTAGGACTTGCGTCTATGATAGATGCCTCATAAGCTTTTCCATTGCCATCAAGCAAAATAATTACATCATTTAAATTCAACCTTAACACTCTTATGGCATGTGACGATTCCTCATCACTTAAAACATTTATCGAATCAATCGAATTTGAAATATAAAATCTATGCATTTGCAACCTTAGGCTTAATTGTATTAAGAATTAACCAACCAAAAAATGTAAAAATGGATGCTAATATACAAGGTAAGTTTTCGCTTACATTAGTTGCGAATCCGGCGATTATTGGCGGTATTGTCATAGCTAGTGATGAAACGGATTGGTTGATACCTAATATTTTGCCTTGTTCATGAGGCAACGCAGACCCAGAAACTATACTGGTTATATTTGGACCACTGATACCTTGAGATAGCGCAATAAAAGGAGCGATTAAAAAAGCATAAATTGGCTTGTCGGGAACTATAACCATAACCAATGCAATAGACAAAACAAATAAGGTAACTTTTAAAATTTGTAAACTCTTAAATCGCTTTGTTAATGGTCTAATTAAAGCAGCTTGAGCAATAACAATCCATAAACCAATATATGCGAAAAAGTCGCCAATTTCTGAAATGTTCCAATGGTACCTATGAAAACAAAACACTTGGAAGAAAGTAGTGAAGAAATTAAATCCTAAGGTAATTAGAAATACAGTAACAAAAATCTTTCTAAGATGAGGTAATGAAAATGCTTCTGAAATATTTTTGAAACCTGTATTAAAATTTATTTTTTTATTATTCTTAGACTCTAATGTTTCGGGCAAATTAAATTTTACCGAAATAATATTTAATAGGCTAAGTAGAGCCGCGAAATAAAAAGGTGTTTTTATATTAAACCAACTAATAATATTCGGATCAGCTAACTTGCCTCCAATATATGGTCCTAGAATAAAGCCTAATCCAAAAGCCGCTCCAACCATTCCAAAATTCTTTGCTTTGCTTTTCTCATCACTAACATCAGAAATTACACTGAATGCTATTGAAATATTACCTCCAGTAAATCCATCAAGTAACCTACTAAAAAAAAGAATTAAAACACTTTGCATTTGTAAGCCTACGGCAAAAAGCAAATAACCAATCATGGTTCCAATAAGTGATATGGTTAATATTGGCTTTCGTCCTTTATTGTCGCTTAAGGCGCCGAGTACTGGCGAACCAAAAAATTGTGCAAAAGAATAAGTAGCTAATAAAAAACCTAATAAGATATTTCTATTTTGCATACTAAAATCTGAAGGCAAAAATCCGTTGTTAAAATCAAGGAAAAGGCTAGGAATAATTGGTATAATTATTCCAACCCCCAACATATCTAGAAATACTGTTAAGAAAATTGGAAATGTAACATTCTTGCCCTTCATATTTTTTTTTTACAATGATAATAAAACTTAGTACCTAAAATAAGCCTAAAAAGTTTTATTATTGTTGCATGAGTATAGAAGAAATTCATAAGCTTTTTATAAGCTGTAATGCAATATGCACCGATACAAGAAGTATTAAGGAAAACGCAATTTATTTTGCTTTAAAAGGCTCAAATTTTAATGGAAATTTGTTTGCCGAAAAGGCGCTAGAGTTGGGTTGTTCGTATTCTTTTATTGATGAAGGCGATTATAATAATTCTAAAATAATAAAGGTTAACGACGTATTAGAAACCTTACAAAAACTTGCAAACTATCACCGAAAGTATCTTAACATTCCAATCATTGGTATTACAGGTAGTAATGGTAAAACCACAACCAAGGAATTGGTTGCAAGGGTGCTTCAAAAAAGATACAAGACCTTTGCTACCAATGGTAATTTGAATAACCATATTGGTGTTCCACTTTCATTACTTAGTATGAATAAAGAACACGAAATTGGTGTTATTGAAATGGGTGCTAATCACCAAGGTGAAATTGAAATGCTATCAAATATTTGCGAGCCTAATTATGGCCTAATTACAAATATTGGCAAAGCACATCTTGAAGGTTTTGGAGGAGAAGAAGGTGTAATAAAAGGAAAATCTGAGCTTTATAAAAACATTAGAAAATCAAATGGATTACTTTTTGTTAATGGTGATAATGACTTGTTAATGAGGCTTTCGAAAGGAATTGATTTATGTACCTATGGCACTAATTCTAAATGCAATATTTCCGGAACACTCATTCAAGAAAGTCCTACTATTATTTCAGAGTTTTTACATCAAGGAATTACTACTAATTTAAATTCTAAACTAAGTGGTAAATACAACTTCTATAATATTCTGGCAGCTGTTTCAATAGGCGAATATTTTAAAGTAAAAACCACTGATATTATTCAAGCCATAGAAAGTTATGAGTCAGATAATAATCGTTCTCAATTAGTGAAAACAAAATATAACTCAATTTTTTTAGATGCATACAACGCCAATCCAAGCAGCATGGAAGCCGCAATTGAAAATTTCAATTCAATAAATTCAGAAAATAAAATTGTGATATTAGGAGTTATGAATGAGTTAGGGGAAGCCTCTGAAATTGAACATCAAAATTTAGTAAATAATGTTACCAATAAAAAATTTAATAGGGTGTTTTTAGTTGGGAAAAACTTCGAAAAAATTAATACAAATGCTGCTATTATCAAATTTGAATCCCTTGAGAGCATCTCAGATTATTTACAAAAAAACGAAATAAAAGATGCAGATATTCTAATAAAAGGTAGCAGAAGTAATCAGTTAGAAAAACTAGTTCAATATTTATAAACTAGAACTTTACAATAAAAATTATTCCTTTTTCATAAGCAGTGAAAAAAGAACGGAGCAAATTGTGCCAGTTAATAATCCGCCAAAAATGGTTTTAGTAACTTGTGAACCTACCTTGACGTCTTCCTTCATTTTCGACAATACATCAGCCATTAATTTAGGATTTACTTTTTCTTGTATACCTCTTTCTTTGGCGTTGGCAATGGCATCAATACTAAATTCGGGGTATATAATGGCTTGACAAATAAATGTAACCACAGCCATTATAATTGAATAGGCTACAGCAGTCTGCAGTCCAACTTTAAGTCCTTCAGAAAATGAGAGTTTATCATTATTTTTTTTTCGGGCTGATTTAATAGCCAAAAAAATACCTACAAATAAACAAAGCGGAATTAGTAATAATGAAAACCTAGAAGAAGGACTTATTACTGACTTTGTGATGAAAAGATACAACATCCAAGCCGAAGAAATGCATGCTACTATTACACCGAATTTTAAGCCTGAAAATCTATCAAAGAATGATTTGTCATCCATAATAAAATTGTTTTTATGAATTCATTCCTAATAAAAACTCTTCATTAGTTTGAGTGTTCTTAATTCTGTCACGTAAAAATTCCATTGCTTCTACCGGAGTCATATCTGCAAGGTGGTTTCGCATTACCCAAATTCTCTTTAGCATATCTTTGTCCATCAGCAAGTCATCGCGTCGTGTGCTACTAGCTACAATATCTATCGCAGGGAATATCCTCTTATTACTAATTCTTCTATCAAGTTGCAACTCCATATTACCTGTTCCTTTAAACTCTTCAAAGATAACCTCATCCATTTTACTACCAGTTTCAGTAAGTGCAGTAGCAAGAATAGTTAAAGAACCTCCATTTTCAATTTTACGTGCTGCACCAAAAAATCGTTTTGGCTTATGCAAAGCATTTGCATCGACACCTCCACTTAAAATTTTTCCTGAAGCAGGTTGTACTGTGTTATATGCTCTTGCCAAACGCGTAATTGAATCAAGAAGAATACAAACGTCATGACCACATTCAACTAATCTTTTTGCTTTTTCTAAAACAATGTTTGCAATTTTCACGTGTTTGTCAGCAGGCTCGTCAAAGGTACTCGCTATTACTTCTGCTCTAACATTTCTGCTCATTTCAGTTACCTCTTCAGGTCGTTCATCAATTAATAAAACAATTAAATAAACTTCTGGATGATTTGCTGCTATTGCATTTGCTATTTCTTGCAATAGAATAGTTTTACCTGTTTTTGGTTGAGCAACTATTAAACCGCGTTGTCCTTTTCCTATTGGTGCTACCATATCTACAACTCTTGTAGAGAGTGATGGCTTGTATTTATTTGTTAGGTTTAATTTTTCGAATGGGAATAATGGAGTCAAAAAGTCAAATGGTACACGGTCACGCACCCAAGCTGGGTCTCTGCCATTTATTTTCTCAACTTTTATAAGAGGGAAAAACTTTTCACCTTCTCTTGGAGGACGAATAGCTCCATAAACTGTATCACCAGTTTTTAATCCGAATAATTTTATTTGTGATTGAGAAACATAAACATCATCAGGACTATTTAAATAATTATAGTCGGGGCTTCTTAAAAAACCGTAACCATCCGGCATTATCTCTAATACACCTTCAGTAGCAATTACCCCTTCAAAATTAAATAACTCTTCTCTAATTCTATTTTCTTTTTGTCTCTGAAGGTTGCGTTCATTATTTAAATCATTATTGCGCTCTTGGTTGGGATTATTATTCTGAACACCATTCTGATTGCCATTCTGATTAATATTATTTAAATCTGAACTAGGCTCAATACTAACATTTTGATGATTACTTTCTACATTAACATTAGAATGCTTTGGATGATGAGTTTGCTTAGGATTATGAGGTGTATTAGGAACTTTTGGTTTATTAGCGTTTTCAGTTTCTGTTAAATCCGAACCGTTGTTAGGCACTTCTGTTGAAATAGCTGGGCTTTTTTCAGCTTCTGTTGTAATTTCCGCAACATCCTCAACTACAGTTACTTTTTCTGGAATATCATTTACAATGACTGGCTCTATATTTTTTCTATCATCTTCGTTTACTTCTGAAAAAATAGGTTGATTGTTAGCGGTCGAAACTTTTCTTGGACGTTTCACTTGAATTTTCTTTTCTTCAACTTTTGCTCCTTCATTTATTGCTGGCAATTCCTCAACAATTTCATTAGTTTTAGCTTTAGGCTTAACAACTCTTTTCTTAGTTACTACTTCTTTCTCAGAAGCATTTTCTTGCGTTTCATTTATTGAAATGCCTGACTCTTTCTCAATGATTTTCAATATCAAATCTTCTTTAGAAACATTTGAAATGATAGAAATTTTAAGGTTGTTTGCAATGTTTTTAAGCGCATCAAATTCTAGCGCATTCAGTTCTATGATACTGTGCATGAAGTAAAAAAATATTGATCTTTTGTTTTAATAAATTTGGAATAATCGTTTTGTTTGGAATCTTTTTAAGCCGATGTGGCTAAGAATATGAATGCAATAATACAAATTTATTTGAAGCAACAAAATTATTTTTCACAATGAAAAAGGCGTGAAATTAAAACTTCACGCCTTCAACTAACAATTAAAATTCTTTCTAGTTGGCAATCACTACCTTTATCGTATTTGTTTTGTTACCTTGTTTAAAGTTTACAAAATAAACCCCATTGCTCAAGTTATTTAAATGCAACATTTTATTTCCATCAATGCCGCCCAAATTCCATGTTTCATAATGTAATGATGTTCCTAAAATATTGGTTACTTCTATAGTAATATTTTCTTTACTAAACGTTTTGTATGAAACATTAAAATGTCCATCGCTTGGGTTCGGAGAAACTTTAAATTCATTTTTACTCAGTATTTCAGCTAATCCATTAGCAATGGTTTTATTGGTACCAATATTTGATTGTGAAAGTCTGCGTTGCGCCCTATCTGGATCATTTGATTTTACTGTTGGGCTACATTGATAGTTGTTGGTTGGAACCAAATCAATTCTATAGTAATATGTACCCAAAATATTTGGTATATAATCTGTATATAAGTTTATTTGACCACTAGATGCTGCAACAGTTGCAATAGTTGTATCGAATTGAGGATAATTCTCACTTCTTCTCTTAATGTTATAACTTGTAACAGGTAAGCCTTCGTAATTATTCCATAACAAATTGACCTGATTACCTACCCCAATACTCGTTTGTAATAAAATAGTTTTGTGATAAGAGCTTGGCAAGGTTGTGCTTAAACAAGTGTCTTGTATCGCTAATTTATATTTATAGGAACGATTGTTTGTATTAACTATAACCGAGTTGGGAACCGAAACGCCAAAATCAATGACACTACTTAATGCATTATTAGGAATTAATACATTTCCATTTACTTTTAAAGTATCATAAACGTCTGCAATTGAAGATTCTCTCATTAAATAGTAACCATTTATACCGGACATATTGTTTGGCTTATTCCATTCAACAACTGGCTTATTTACAATAGTATCGATAGAAATTACACACATATTTGGAGGAGCTAAAAAAGAATTATTAACTGCTTGTTGTGCAGATATAGAAGTACATCCATTTGATGTTGCAACAACTGAATAGTAACCTGTCTGACTTACTACTAGGTTTTGACTATTTCCATTAGTAACAATGTTATTACCATTTATTCTCCATTGATAACTAGTAAATCCTGCATTGGCTGATAGTGTAGTAGTTCCACCACCACAAAAAACAATATTGCCTAAAATAGTAATATTTGGTGTTGCAGGACTTGGCGCTAATATTACTTGAACAGGAGCAGACGATTGTGGGCAACCATTTAAAAATAGGGTAACGGTGTATGTGCCTCCTTGTGTAGCGTTATATGAAGAGTTTGGAGCACCACTAATAGGAAAGCCATTCAAATTCCATTGATATTGTGCTCCAGGAATAGTATTACAAGTTAATAAAATATTATCGCCAGCACATCCATTAATAGGACTTGTTTCATTAATAGTTGCGGTATGAGTACATGCATTTGATGTAATTACAGAGTTTTGCACTGAATATGAACTAACACAACCTGTCTGTAAATTGGTTGCTGTTAAACTTACATTAAATGAATCGTTTGCAAAATATTGATGCACTACCGTTAAGCTATTTGAGTTTAATGTAGAACCATCGCCAAAATCCCAAACAAAAGAATACAAGGCAGGATTTGGAGTGTTATTTGAAAATGCAACATTAAAAGGTGGCGCAGTAAAAATAGATTGATTGGTAAAGTTAACATTAAACTGTGCTTGATTTACTGTAACATTTATTGAATCAATATTTGAACATCCGTTTACATTTGCTGTAACAATATAATTTGTAGTATTGTTGGCACTACATATTGGATTTGCAATACTTGAATTACTTAGACCATTGCTTGGACTCCAAGAATACAATACTACATTATTGCCTTGATAATTTGTTGTAGCATTTAAATTTGTTGGTGTTCCACAATTAATAGTTACATCAGAACCAGCGTTAATTGATAAATTGTAAACATTAATACTAACAGTTGATGAAGATGAACAAGTAGTTGATGAATTTAATGTTGTGTAAGTAATTTGATGATTTCCTAACCCAGCAATTGAAGGAAAGAATACACCATTGACAACACCATTTCCTGAAAAGATACCACCAAGTGGAGTGGCCACTAAAATGATAGAATCACTTCCGTTACAAATACTTGTTGGAGCATTAAAATTAATATTATCGTTTGACAACACAGTTATATTTCCTATGGCTGTAGCATTACAACCAAATGAATTTACTGAGTTACAAGTAATAGTTTGTGAACCAATACCAGCCAAGACAGGATTAAAGAATCCATTTTGAATACCGTTACCGATATATGTAATATTGCTACCTCCAACTCCGTTTACCGAGAACAAAGTACTTAAATTAACAGGAGAACCGCTTAAACATACGGGAGCAATTTGTGTAAATAAAATTGAATCACTTGGAGTAACTGTGATTGTTTGAGTGGTATTAAATACACATCCAAATTGATTTTGTATAGAATAAGAAATTAGATTAGACCCTACTGTTAATGGTGTAAAATAGCCTCCAATAACATTATTATTTCCAAAACTTCCACCTGCAGGTATACCCGATAATAATATAGGGTTGTTGCTTTTGCAAATTGTTGTAGGAGCATTTATTGAAAAGCTTGCTGGAGCTGATGATTGAGTAACATTAAGGGTCTGTGAAGTTGATGAACAACCATTATTGTTTGCAACTACAGAATAAGCGCCGCCAACAGATACAATTATTGTATCATTTGAGTTATTCAAGTTAGTGCTACCATTAAATGAACTATACAGATAAAGCGAATTATAATTGGTAACAAAAAGTGTATCATTAATGGAAGGACAAAGAACATTATTGCCTGAGAGTAATGGAGTAGCAGGAGTTTGATTTACAGTAACATTAATGGTAGCAGTATCATTACAAATCGAATTTGGAATGTAATACTTGATAACATTATTTCCAATAGGAGCTAGTGTAGGGTAAAAATTGTTACCAATTGCGCCACTTGAACCCGCAAATGATCCATTGCTTGGAGATTTAGTAAGTAGTACTGGGTTTGAATTATTTCCACTGCTACATAAGTTAGAATTCGCTATTGATAAGCTCACGCTCGGGTAAATTGTTAAATTTACAAGTGAAGTAGACTCAAGAATCGGATTTGTTGACTTTACCTTAATTCTATATTGAGCACTAACATTAGAAACGATTGGAACATTTGCTATAAAAGAACTACCTGCATCACCACTAGTAATTACCAATGATGTTGTACCTGATAAAAAACTTCCGGAAGGGTTTGAAAGTTCCGCAGAAAAAACATTTCCGCTATTAAAACTTCCGCTCACAACTGTTGTAACATCAATAGTGCCACCTTGACAAAATGCAGGACCATTATTGACTGTTACTGAAGTAATACTTTGAGCATAACTAAAATTGCCTATTGCAATAGAAATAATCGTTATTAATAATATTTTTTTCATACCTATAAAATTATGTTCTTATTTTTTATCTTTTAATGTTATCTGTTAATAATTAAACGCTTGCTTATACTTGATTTGTTTGTTGAGATTTTTATTTCATAAACTCCTTGGGCAACATTAGACAAATCAATTGCCATAGTTGCTTTACCAGCAATACTTCCAGCATTAATCGATTTAATAATTTGACCTAAGTTATTTATAAGAGTTACATCTAAATTGCCTCTTTCTGCTAGATTTATATTTAAGGTGATTTTACCAGCAGCCGGATTTGGATAAACATCAGCTGAGATTCCATTAGATAATTCTTCTAAATCTTCTCCTAACATCTTATTGGTACCAATATTTGATTGCGATAACCTACGTTGTGCCATTAGACTTTTAACCACTGCTTCTGGATTACAATTATAAGTAGTATCAAAAATCAACTTTATTTTATAGAAATAATCGCCTGGCGCATTCAAATCTGAGTATTGATTTAACTCACCACCTGAAGGAGCAACAGCATCAATCATTTGATATGGAGCATTTACAGTGTCCGCAGTTCTATATATTTCATAGGTAGAAACTGGGTATCCTTCGTAACTATTCCAAATTAACTGTTTAGAGAATCCTCCAAAGCCTTCACTCACCGATAAGTGCATAGTACGATGCACAGCACCTGGCAACGTAGTGTTTCCGCAACTATCAATTAAAGCAATTGCATACCTATTCGGAAATTGATTTGGATTTGGCTCTAAGGTATCAGTACCAATTATAACTGTATTCTCATCTATTACCTCCGATATACTATTGTATGAAACAGTATCGATTGCAACAAATTGGTTTAGTGAATTAGTCTCTCTGTATACAATAAACGAATCAATTAATGTTGTAATTGGTTTCTGCCAAGTAATAACATTTTTGCCTGCATTATTTACCGATACTGCACATAAAGAAGGCGGAACAAGAGAAGAGCCATTTAAAGCAAAAGTGGCTGGTAAGCTTGGGCAACCAATAGAATTAAATCCAATAACAGAATATACTCCTGTACCACTAACTTGTATATTTTGAGTTGTTAATCCGTTACTCCAAGAATAAGAATTATAACCTGCGCTTGCTTGTAAAATTACATTACCTGCTCCACAGAAATTTAAACCACCTGATGATATAATACTTGGTTGCGGAGGAGCAATTTGCTGCACAACACTAACGAAATTAGAAGTCACTGGACAATTATTTTGATAAACTGTTACAGTATAATAACCAGGTGAAACAACATTTATCGAATCATTATTTGCACCTAAAATAGGTAGTCCATTATAATTCCATTGATAAGCGAAAGAAGTATCTTGGTTAGCAATTAAAGTTAATGTATCATTTTCACAAAATGCTTGACTAGCCGAACCACCAATTGTGGAAGGATGTGTACAAACAACAGAACCAGAAGTGAATATATAATTTACCTTTATAATACTATCAACACAACCGGTGTAAATATTAGTTGCCACTAATTTTACGGTATGGAATCCATTATAAGCATAAGTATGAATAACCGGAGGAGCAGAAGTAAATGTTCCAGTAGTATCACCAAAATCCCAAGCAAAAGTAAAGTCTTGTTGATTTGGAGTTAAATTTTGGAATACTGTATTGAATGGAGGAGCATTAAATACTTGCTGATTTGCGTTAAAGTCAACATTAAAACTCACACCACTAATATTTATATCTACCGTGTCTGTAGAAATACATGAACCATCAGAAACAGTTAATACATAACTAATATTACTTCCTAATACTGCAACAGGGTTGGTAATTAAAGAATCACTTAAACCAACTGATGGACTCCAAGAATAATTTAAGTTTCCAAGACCTTGATAATTACTTTGTGCCTGAAGTTGGACTGGCACCGCACAACTAACTGTCTGATTTAAGCCAGCATTTGCCGATAATTGATAAATTGAAATTGCCGATGTAATACTATCAGTACAACCCAACGTGTTAGTAAATGTATATCCAATAGTATTAATACCAAGAGGTAAGCCTGCTGCATCAAAATTACTACCACTAATACCAGCACCATAGAAAGTTCCTAAAGAAGGAGTAACAAAACTAGATAAATCAACTACTGGTGAGCCAACACAAACATTACCTAAACTAGCAAAAGTTAATTGTGGAAGGTCAGCAATAAAAATATTTTGAGTTGTATCACTAGTACATCCATTTATGTCTGAATAAACATATGTAATTATATAATTACCACTCGAATATAATGAAGGATTGAATTGTTGACCTGATGATGCAGAATTAATAAAATAATTTCCGCCAGCTGGTTGCCCAACTAAATTTATTGGAGCACTACCCTCACACAAAATCTGATTAGAGCCAAGTGTAACAATTGGTGCTGGGTTAATGATTAAATTGGTAGTTGCAGCACTTGAACAACCTTCTATAGATTCATAATTATAAGTAATTAAGAATGTTCCTGCTGAATCTGAATCAAATGAACCAAATAAATTACTATTGTTATAGGTATAATAACCTCCAGCAGGAGCACCACCTTGCAGAATTATATTTGGTGCATTCTGACATACGGGCGCTAATGGAGTAAATGTTGCATTTGGAATTGCATTAACAATAATGTTTCTGGTACTAATCGCGGAACAACCACCAGCATCTGTATATGTATATGAAACTAAGTTATTACCAACTTGAGCTTGAGAAGGATTAAACATTCCAGCAACTATTCCATTTCCAGAATAAATTCCACCTACAGGAAGTTCTCCTGATAATACTATTGGCAATGAATTTTGACAAATAGATATTTCATTAGGAACATTACTAATAATTGGTTGAGGTAAAATTGTTAAAGTCGTCGAAACAGAATCTAAACACCCATAAATATCTTCAACCATATATTCGATTGTAAATATTCCATTATTAGATAACAACGCTGGATAAAATGCATTATTAAATACTGGAATACTATCGTTTGTATAATATGAATCTTGTACGATTGCTAAATTATTAAAGCTTGGATTAAGTGCAATTGGACTAGAACCAAAACAAGCAGAATTTTGTGAAGGTAATAATTGTGCGTTAATAGGTGTATAGAAACCTACATTGATACTATCAGTTCCTGTACATGTATTAGCATCAGTTATAATTACAGCATATGTTCCAGCAAGGCCAGTAGTTAAAGTTTGAGATGTCGTATTACTCAAGTCATTCCATAAATATGTAAATCCTAGTGGAGCAGAAATCACAAATGTTGAATTAATACATTGGTTATAATCTACTCCTAAGTTTACTACTGGGTTTGCATTGATGTTCAACACAAAACTATCGGTTGACGAACAGCCATTGCCATCGGTTACCGTTACACTGTATGTTCCTGCTCCGGTGGTTGTTATGGCTTGTGTGGTTTCTGTGGTATTCCACAAATAAGTTGAACCTGCATTTTGTGCATCTAAAGTTGGTAAGGCTACATCAGCACATTGGGTGACGTCTGCTCCTAAATTTACTACTGGATGTGCATTG
>JBEIDK010000029.1:0-28745 GCA_040383485.1 Flavobacteriales bacterium | reverse complement strand
TATAAAATTCGCAACGTTCTATAGTTATATTTTTTCCGCGAGAAATATCAATATAACCAAAAGCTAAACCCATAATTTTTATATTGCTTGCACTTTGATTAATAGCTGCTGAGTCGACATAAACATTTTGAATATATACACCTTGGGTATTTTGTGCATTACCACCAATATGCCTGCCTGGCCCAATGATAGTTAAACGTTTATTGATTGTAAAATTTGAGTAGTTAGTTGCAGAGCCCGAAATATAAATTGTATCGCCGTTTGACGATGCATTAATAGCAGAAGTAACATCAGTAAATTGTGTACCTCCCAAACCGGCGTTACTAACTGTGCGAACTGTTGCGAAGGCCATTGAAGCTGACATTAAAGTTGCAGCTATTAAAGTGTAAATCTTTTTCATTTTGTTTGAATTATATTTTATTAATTTATAATCGATTGAAATTCTCATCAAAAATACAAACATAAACAAGACGAGCAACTTTATTTTTACAACAAAAGAATTGTTTAAGCACATAAAAAAGAAAGTGAAACTGTTTTTTCTACCTGTTTTAAAACTCACAATTCATTGGAGTGCGAGGAAAAGGAATAACGTCACGTATATTACTCATACCAGTAATAAAAAGTATTAAACGTTCGAAACCTAGTCCAAAACCAGCATGAGGTGCTGTGCCAAATCGACGAGTATCTAAATACCAAAACATTTCTTTTTCAGGAATGTGAAATGCTGCCATTGCAGCTTGCAATTTTTCCAGATTTTCTTCTCGTTGACTACCTCCAACAATTTCTCCAATACCAGGGAATAATACATCCATTGCTCGTACTGTTTTACCATCGTCATTTTGCTTCATATAAAAAGCTTTAATGTGCTTTGGATAATTGGTTAAAATTACTGGACATTTAAAATGCTTTTCTACCAAATAACGTTCATGTTCGCTTTGCAAATCAGTTCCCCAGTCAACGGGAAATTCAAATTTCTGTCCACATGTTTTAAGTATTTCAACTCCTTCGGTGTAGGTTACTCGCTTAAAGTCGTTATCAACAACAAAGCTAAGTTTTTGCAACAATTCTTTGTCATACATCTGGTTCAAGAAAGCCAAATCATCAGTACAATTATCCAAGGCATATTTTACCAAATACTTCAGCATTTCTTCCACTAAGTTTTGGTTGTCATCTAAATCATAAAAAGCCATTTCAGGTTCAATCATCCAAAACTCGGCAAGATGGCGTGTAGTGTTCGAATTCTCTGCACGGAATGTTGGCCCAAAAGTATATACTTCACTTAATGCTAATGCCGCCAATTCACTTTCTAATTGTCCACTTACAGTTAAGTTTGCCGCACGACCAAAAAAGTCTTGACTAAAATCAATTTCATTCCCTTCGGTTCTAGGTATTTTATTTAAATCTAGTGTTGTTACTTTAAACATTTCTCCCGCTCCTTCAGCATCACTAGCGGTGATGATAGGTGCATGTAAGTAAAAGAATCCTTTATCATTAAAAAACTTATGAATTGCGTACGCCATGGCATGTCGGATGCGCAAAACTGCTCCGAAAGTATTAGTTCGTGGTCGCAAATGAGCAATTTCACGAAGAAATTCAAGTGAGTGTCCTTTTTTTTGCAAAGGATATGTATCTACATCTGCCATTCCGTAAATTTCTATTTCGCTTGCTTGAATTTCAAGGCTTTGACCTTTACCTTGACTTTGAACTAGTTTACCAGAAACAGAAATACAAGCTCCTGTAGAAATTTTATTACATACTTCAAAAGCAATTGTATTTTCTAAATCTACAACAACTTGTATATTATTAATGGTAGAGCCATCATTAATGGCAATAAAATTAACATTCTTACTATTTCTAATACTTCTTACCCAGCCTTTAACAATTATAGGAGTATCAGGGTTACCAGCAAGAGCCAATTTAACTTTAGTTCGTTTCGTTTGCATAAAATCTATCTTTTTTAAGGGCGTCAAAATTGCGAAAATTATTGCGATTTGCAATTGATTATTTTAATATCAAACAAGATGTAAAATTTACAAAAAATACATGTAGTTTTGGCAAAAATAAAATACTGTGCCACTACATTCAATGACAGGTTTCGGAAGAAGCCAAGGACAATTTAATTCGAGAAAAATAACAATTGAAATTCGTGCCTTAAATAGTAAACAATTTGACTTGAATACCAGATTACACTCGTTTTACAAAGAGAAGGAGTTTGATTTTAGAACATCGCTGGGCAAACAACTTGAACGTGGTAAAATTGACTTTTCAATTTTCGTTGAAGAAGGCGCAGAGTCGCAAACAGTAAGCATTAATAAAACTCTTGCAACAGCATATTACAATGAATTAAAAAAACTTGCCGAAGAAATAAATGAACCTCACACAAACTACTTAGACCTGTTAATACAGATGCCTGAAGTATTAAAAGCCGAACGTGCAGTTTTAGCTGATGACGAATGGCTATATATTCAAAACCTAATGAATGAGGCGGTTATTGCGTTTAAAAAATTTAGAGCAGATGAAGGCAATACCCTTGAAAAGGATTTAACATTTCGAATTGAGAATATTTTAGGATTACTTTCAAGTATTTTAATTTCGGATGAAAATAGGTTAGCAAACATGCGCAATAGGTTACGCAATTCTGTTGAAACCGCAATTGATCCTAAATTAGTTGACCAAAACAGATTTGAACAAGAGCTAATATTTTATTTAGAAAAACTTGATATTACAGAAGAAAAAGTAAGACTTAAAACACATTGCAACTACTTTATAGAAACGCTTTTAGAAGATTCTCCAGGCAGAAAACTTGCATTTATTTCTCAAGAAATTGGTAGAGAAATTAATACTATTGGTTCAAAGGCTAATGATGCAAATATTCAGAAAAGTGTTGTTTTAATGAAAGATGAATTAGAAAAAATTAAAGAACAATTAAATAATATATTGTAATCTATTTTCATATCATTGAAAATTCATTATGGAAATCAATAAAAATAAATGCATCATATTTTCGGCACCCAGCGGTGCAGGAAAGACTACCATTGTGCATTACCTTTTAGATGTATTTCCTATTCTCGCCTTTTCTGTTTCTGCTTGTAGCAGAGAAAAAAGAAATTACGAAACAGATGGTTTACACTACCATTTTCTTGGTATAGAAGGATTTAAAAAAGCAATTGAAAACAACGAATTTATTGAGTATGAAGAAGTTTATAAAGATAATTTTTATGGCACTCTTAAATCTGAACTTAAAAAAATTTGGGATCAAAAAAAAGTTGTAATTTTTGATGTAGACGTAATTGGAGGCATTCATCTTAAAGAAACTTTTGGCAATAATGCATTATCAGTTTTTGTTCAAGCCCCATCAGTAGCAGAACTAGAAAAAAGATTAAGAAGTAGACAAACAGAAACTGAAGAAAAAATACTCACTAGAATTAAAAAAGCAAATCATGAAATGTCATTTGCAAATAGTTTTGATAAAATATTGATAAATGAAAACCTAGAAATTGCCAAGAAGGAAGCAGCAGAGTTAGTATCGAAATTTTTGGCTATTTAAATTACCAATTATATCCAATACTGAAATTTAATGCTGCTATTGGTAAAGCCTTGTTTATAAATACTGCATGTGGATTCATTATCAAAATGCTCCCATCTATTTTATTAAATACAGTTTGAAAAACCAAGCCATATTGGAAATTAGTATAACCCCCATTCGCAATAAAAACACCTCCCTTATATCTAGAATTAAATATATATAGTTGAGTTAATAATATTCTTGGATTAAATGCTGCTACCCTTTTAAAGGTAAATTGAACGCCTGATGCTAATTTATTTTTAAACCAAATTGTATGTGCGTTAAGACTAATTGTATAAGGTAAAAAAGTATAAACTGTTTTATTGCTTTTATGATTTACAATATTAAAAACACTATCAACAGATAATTTGTATAATGTATCATTAATTAATCTTTGCATATCAATATTATACCCTTTAAAATTAAATGCTGTATCAATATTTAATACCTCAGCCTCTTTCCATTTGACTAATCCAACATCTTTAATTTGCAGAGAAAAATTGGCATTAGATAAAAAATACTTGAACCCTAAATCAATTGTTCCGCCATAACCATTAGTTGCAAAATATGCATTATTTAGTTTAGACTTTTCATAATTTAAATCTAAATTTCCAGAAATATCATACGTTGAATCAGCGAACCTAATATTAGATTTTGAAACAGTTAAAGCATTAAGTTTTTGAGCATTAACAAATGATAATCTTGCGAATAAAATAGTACTTGTACTATCATTTTTTAAAACAAAAGATGCTCCAAATCCTATTTTTTGAAATTCATAATTCTCAATAGTTGTTGGAGACAAATTAACTCCGTTTGTATCTCCAATAAAGGATGTATTACCATTAAAAACATTTACTAAAATATCATTTTTAAATAGTGCCGATAAAACACTTTTCTTTTCAAGATTAAAATTAAACAATACCGTATTATTTTTTTTTAAAATACTGTCTGGTTTGTAGTTAAAAGAAAAACCGTAATTTGATTCAAAGCCTAACCGCTGAATTTCTTTTTTGTTTTTTCCAAGAAAAAATTTGTCATTATTTTCTAATGAAGAATTATTCAAATATTTTTTAAAAACTGAAGTTGATAATGTAGTTGACCCTATTTCTGAATTGCCAAATATCTCAAATGAATGAGACTTAGAATTCATATCATTTGAGCCATATATATTGGATAACACCTGACTTTTTAAGCTCGTATTAGCAAAAAATAAATATATTAAGAATAATAGAGTAAAAGATTGCTTGCTTTTTAAAATAAACATTTTAAATATTTTCTGCTAAAATATCATTTATAATATTTCCATAAATTGGAACTACCCATTCTTCTGAAGATTTAATAACATTTATTAAATTATTTGATAACTTTTTATTCTTGTTTTTTGCAAGTACTATATTAGAAATAGATTTGTACAAGGTAACTGTTTTTTCATACCGTTTTTTTGCTGGTAAACCTTGAATAAATTTAATATTCCTATATGCTAATTGTTTGGCAAATTCATAATCCTTTTTTAATAAAAATGTAACATTCTCAATCACTCTTAGTTGCAAGTCAAATGGTAAATAAGAGGTTTTGTCGTTGATGTTTCTGGCAATATTAATTGAACGTAAAGTTGCTTTATAGTCTCGTAAAGCGAGTGTTAATTTTGCTTTACACAAGATACCTCTTAAAAAATTAAGCATATCATCTGGATTTAGTGTTGATTCAAAATATTTTAAATATAGGCCTTCGGCAATTTTATAATGCTTGGTACAAATTGCCGAAATAATAAACATTTCCAAATGGTAATAGATACCATACATTTCTGAGCTTACTCCTGAGTTAAATATTGAAGTGTATTTTTGAAATGCTTCCTGATATTTATTGCTATCTAATAAAATGTCAGCATAATTAAGTTGTAAAAATTGCTTAATATCAATTAAGAAAAATTCAGAAACTTCATCTTGAATTTCGATTGCTTTTTCCAAATAAAACAGGGCCTTTTTCGAATCCATTACATAATATGTGTAATAACTTACAAAAGTTCTATTCAAATAAAAAAGTGCTAAAAAAAACTTTTTATTTTTTAAGTAGTCTAACTCCTTATTGAAATATTCTAGGTTAAAACTAAAGTTTTTTATGGGATTTCTTGATGCTGATGCTCTATTACAATCTGCGAATAACAAATGGCATTTTACATACCATTCATCAGCCTCTGTTGCGCTTACTAATGATTTTAAATATATATTTCCTAAAGAATTAGATAAACTAATATCATATTCTGAGAAAGGCAAATCGAGGCAGGCATGAAAACACGATAGATAAAACTTAGAATTATTATTTTTTGGGGTAGTAAAAGTGAATTCTTTACAAATATTTTTTAATTCTGTCTTTAAAATTGAATATAACGAATGGCTTTTGAGCCAATTTAAAAGTTGAATTTTATCATTACCAAAAAGGTGGCAAAACAATTTACTTATTAGTACACTATTTATTTTATGGTAATGATTACTGCTAATATCGATGCTTTTAGCTATCGACACAGAGGACTGTAATTTCTTCTTTCGAGTTTTTAATAAGTAGTTATAAACTTCTTTTTCTTTGCCTTTAGTTCTAAAATTTTGCAACTTCTCAACTTCAATATCATTGAGTTTATTCAATATTTCATGCAACCAACTCAAAATACTAAATTTTATCTATAGTAGTATTCATAAACTAAATTAAGCTGGCAAATAAATCAAAGTCCTCTGCTGAGTTTATCTTAACCTTTGCAAAATCTCCTATTCTTACAAAATTGTCTTTTGCTAAAAGCAATACTTCATTATCTACATCAGGCGAATCATATTCTGTTCTTCCTACAAAATAATCACCTTCTTTTTTATCAAACAATACTTTATAAGTATTACCAATTTTTTTCTGATTTAATTCTAGAGAAATGCCTTGTTGCAATTCCATTATTTCTTGTGCTCTTTGCAATTTAATTTCTGCTGGAACATCATCATTAAGTTTAAATGCATGGGTATTGTCTTCATGCGAATAGGTAAATATTCCAAGTCTATCAAAGCGAGTATTTTTTACCCATTCATATAACTCAGCAAAGTCTTTCTCAGTTTCTCCTGGATAGCCAGCTATAAGAGTAGTTCTTATTGCAATATCAGGTATTTTATTTCTAATTTCATTAACTAATTCAATTGTCTTCTGCTTAGTAGTTCCTCGTCTCATACTTTTAAGCATACTATCTGTAATATGCTGTAAAGGCATATCTAAATAATTACAGATATTCGAACGTTCATTCATAACATCAAGCACATCCATCGGAAATCCTGAAGGATATGCATAATGTAACCTTATCCATTCAATACCATCTATATCACTTAAAGCTTTCAATAACTCCGATAATGCTCTTTTTTTATATAAGTCTAAACCATAATAAGTTAAGTCTTGAGCAATTAGCAATATTTCTTTAGTGCCATTCTTTGCTAGAAGCTTTGCCTCGTTTACAACATCTTGTATAGGTTTGGAAATATTACCACCTCTCATTAGAGGAATTGCACAAAAACTACAAGGTCTGTCGCAACCTTCAGCAATTTTCAAATAAGCATAATGTAATGGAGTAGTAAGTAATCTCTCTCCAACCAATTCGTGTTTATAATCCGCTTTTAAAGTTTTTAGAAGTTTTGGTAAATCACGTGTTCCAAAAAAAGAATCCACATTTGGGATTTCTTTTTCCAACTCTGGCTTATACCTCTCACTTAAACATCCAGTAACATATAATTTATCAATTAATCCTTCTGACTTGGCCTCAGAATATCTTAGAATAGTATCTATACTTTCTTGTTTTGCATTATCAATAAATCCACATGTATTTATGATAACAATACTTGAATCGTCAGTGCCCGATTCATGTTCTACTAAAAAGTTATTGGCACGTAATTGACCCATTAAAACTTCGCTGTCATAAATGTTTTTAGAACAACCTAATGTAACAACATTTACTTTGTTTTTTTTGATTGTTTTAGTCTTCATAAATACGAAATAAATAGTAGGATGTGGTTGAATGATTTATAATATGGTAGTAATAAGTAAAGTAATATTAAAACTTTACCCTTGACTTATTTTGACCTTTAATAATCTTATATGCCACGTATAATGTGCCAAACATGTAAGAGTCATTTTTAGAAATATTTCCTCTTTTATCTTTACCAGTTTCAAATGGTCTTGGAGCATAATTTTGCAATGAGACATCACCTGTTCTTGCTCTATATTCTATTGATGGATCAGCAAAGTAAGCAGACAATTCGCCTTGATTTGCCTTGATATCATCATTCTTGTAATAAAAACCTCCAACATCGTCCATATAATCTGTAAAGGTTTTTACTAACTTATATTCAAGACCAACATGCCATACATTTGTGATTGGATATTTAAAACCAATACCTACCGGTATAACAAATGTCCATAGTTTATATTTCTTATCACTAAAACTATTTGGCAACCCTTGTCCTTCAGTAGCTAACGGCTGTAAGTCATACCATTTACCATTTTCAGCCCAGCTTGTTGTTTGTCCATAGTACTTGCCTTTTGGATTAAAAAATGTAACTCCGAATCCTAAAATAGTATATATATTAACTGGAAAACGACTTTGACCCCTGATATAACGTCCCTTTATACGTTCCTCAGTAATGGCATATTCAAAAGTACCAGTTATTTCCCATATGTTTGATTTAAACTCTAACCTTCTTGCCAACCTATCTTGTTTACCTGTAAGCAAATCACTTCCCGCAATTTGACCAAAATTAAAATTACCTTTAAAATAGATGTTTTGAGAGTATCTGTAACGATAAGCAGCAAGGAAATTTGTTTTGGTTGTGGCGAACTCTAAATCTCTTAAATAGTATGTACCAATTTCATCTGCACCACCTAAATCACCTAGAAAATTAGCTGCACCTGAACCAACAATAATCTCTCTGCGCTGTCTTTTCCATTGCTGAGCATTAGAAATTAAAGGCAATAAAATTACTATTAAGAGTACTATTTTTTTCATTAATTTAAAAAGCAAATAATTAGTCTTTTTCTAACTTGCCGAAAGTATTATTAATTATTGACATAACAAAAATCATTTTTCTAATGTGTTAATTAACAACATAAATAATTAGTTTTGTCAGGTCAAATTAAAGTATTCTAATCTGTTCATAAATTAATTTAAAGTTAATAATGCAAGAAGTTTTTAAAATAGTTTCGAAAACCACCTTTGGTTTTGAGCAAGGTGTGGCAAAAGAGTTTGAAAATATTGGACTAACTGACATTGAAATTCACAATAGAGCTGTTTCCGGCAAAGGAGGTTTAAAAGAATTATACGCTTTAAACTATTGCAGTAGGCTATCATTAAGAATTTTAGTTCCTATTTTAACTTGTGAAGTAAATAGTCAGCAGCAGCTTTATGACGCTGTCTTGAGCATTAATTGGACAAAATATTTAGGCTCAGAAAGTAAAATCGCAATTGACAGCAGCGAAAACCAATCAGAATTTAATAATACAATGTTCATTAGCATGAAGGCGAAGGATGCTATAGTTGACCAACTAAGAACATCTGATGGAATTAGGCCTTCAGTTGATATTGATAACCCTGATTTAAGAATAAATATTCATATTTTTAGAAATCAGTGCACCATTAGTCTTGATTCTTCTGGACATTCCTTGCATAAAAGAGGCTATAGAACTGCTTCTGTTAAGGCTCCTTTAAATGAGGTTTTAGCAGCCGGGCTTATATATTTGAGCGGATGGGATGGCAAAACTCCTTTTATTGACCCAATGTGTGGTTCTGGAACCATAGCCATTGAGGCTTGTATGTTAGCTAAAAATATACCCGCTGGCTATTTTACAGATGGCTATAATTTTTTTAAATGGAATAATTTTAATAAGCAATTGTGGTTAAATGTTGTGGAAGAATGGAATAAAAAAATTAAGGACATTGAAATACCAATTATTGCAATTGATGTTTCTAAAACTAGCATTGAGGCAACTAAAGAAAATGTTGAAGAAGCACGCTTAACCAATGAAATTAAAATTATTCAAGCCAACTTCATGGATTATGAAAATACTTTTAATGAAGGCGTATTGATTATAAATCCTCCTTATGGTGAACGTTTAAGCTTGGAAGACGTTCAAGAATTTTACAAACAAATTGGAGATACATTTAAACAAAAATACAAAGGAATGTCCGCATATATAATTACATCTAATCCTGATGGTTATAAAAGTATTGGATTAAAAACTTCACGGAAAATGATAGTCTTTAATGGTGGTGTAGAATGTAGATATTTAAAGTACGAAATGTATGATGGCTCTAAAAAAATTAAAGCAGAAATAAACAATCTATTGAACTAGAAAATAACGATTTGGCTTTTAAATCTATAAAATTACATTTGCAGCATTAAAATAAAAAAACAAAATGGCAACAACAGGCGATATAAACGTAGGTACGGTATTAAGATATAATGGCGAACTTGTACAGATTGTAGAATATATGCACCGCACCCCTGGTAATTTAAGGGCTTTTTATCAAGCAAAAATGCGCAATCTTAAAAATGGAAAGTTGGTTGAAAATAGATTTAGAAGTGGTGAGGAAGTTGAGGTTGCAAGAGTTGAATATAGAACCTTACAATATATATATGCTGAAGGTGATTTTATAGTTTGCATGGATAACGAAACTTTCGAACAAATTTCTATCCCATCATTTATGTTTGGTGCTGGTATAAAGTTTATGAAAGAGAGTATGGAAGTTAAAGTAGCTTTCGAAAATGATGAACCAATTTTAGCAGAGCCACCAACTTTTGTTACTCTAACAATTACATACACCGAACCCGGAGTTAAAGGCGATACTGCCACAAATACTTTAAAACAAGCTACGCTTGAAACTGGTGCTACTATAATGGTTCCATTATTTGTAAATCAGGATGAGAAAATAAAAATTGATACTCGCACTTTATCGTACGTTGAACGCGTAAAATAATTTTACTAAGTTAAATTAAATAGAAGTCATTGTTAGACTAAATATATTCTAGCAGTGACTTTTTTTTTATTCATATATTATGGAAAACTCATTTTCATATAAACAAATTTGGAAAATTTCTTACCCATTAATTTTGGGTGGAGTGGCACAAACAATCATTAATGTATCAGATACAATTTTTTTAGGCAGGTTAAATGAAATAGCCCTTGGCGCATCTGCCATTGCTGGGCTATACTATGTAACTTTTTTTATGTTGGGAGTTGGATTTAGTATCGGCACTCAGATAATTATTGCTAGAATAAACGGAGAAAAAAAATATGTTGAAATAGGAAAAGTTTTAGCACATAGCTTTATTTTTATGATGCTCTTAGCTATTGTACTTTTCGTTATCATGTTCTTTGGTTCAAATTATTTTCTGCAAAATCTTGTTCAATCTAAATCTGTATTACTTGCAAGTATTGAATTCATACGATATAGAAGTATAGGTATTTTCGCAGGTTTTATTGTATTGGTTGCTCGTTCATTTTTTTCAGGAATTGGCACAACAAAAATGATTGGATACACCACCTTTATTTCGGCATCATTTAATATCATATTTAATTATTTGCTTGTTTTTGGTAATTATGGCTTTCCAAAAATGGAAATTGCTGGTTCCGGTTTGGCCAGTTCATTGGCTGAGTGTATTGCTGCATTATTCGCAATAATTTATTTTATAAGGTACGGTAATTTAAAAAAATATGACATAAACCAAAAAATCAAATACAATCCAACCATTTTTATAGACCTTATAAAAACTTCCATTCCGCTTATGATTCAAGTTTTTATTGCACTTTGGAGTTGGTTTGTTTTCTTTTTAATAGTAGAAAAGATGGGGGAAAGACAATTAGCAATTTCAAACCTTACAAGAAACATTTATATGCTTTTAATGATTTGCTTAATGGGCTTTTCAAATGCTACCAATACGATAATTAGTAATTTACTAGGCCAAAAAAAACACAACGAACTATTCAAGGTATTAAGCAAAATAATAATTCTAAGTGCTGCAACTACCTTATTTGTGGTAATATTAAATTTATTTTTTTGCCAATATACCCTACTAATTTTTACCAATAACCAAGAAATAATAAATCAAACTTTTGGCTGCATTTATGTTATCTCTGGGTCAACAATATTTTTCTCAATTTCTTATATTCTATTAAGCGCTGTTTCAGGCAGTGGCAGTACAGTTGCAACATTGGTTATTGAGGTTGTTACTTTGTTTTTTTACCTTATTGCAACCTATTTATTTGCCATTAAATTCAAAACTTCAATTGAACTTGTTTGGTGCACCGAATATGTTTATTTTATGATTATGGGAGTAATTTCTTACCTATTTTTAAAGAAAGTGGTAATAGCAAAAATCAGATAACAGCTTCTATTTCTTTAATATCAATATTGCCGTGAGAAGCAGTATAAATACATTTGCCGTCCTTAATAATGAATAACTGTGGAGATTCATGTTGAATATTAAGGTCAGTTGCTATTTGATTTGAAATTGGTCTGTATTTTTTTACTTCTAATAGGTGGAAAGGCACTTCATTAGTTGTAAATTTCCAATTTCGTTGAAGTCTTGACAAAGCCATATTGCTTATAGAACAAGTATCGCTATGTTTAAAAACAGCAATTGCCTTTTCATTGGCAAGTGTATTGTTTAGAATATTATTCCACTGGCTTTGATTATTAAAATCAATAATATCCATTTATCTAAGCTGGAATAGTATTACTATTTTTAACATCCATCTTACCATATGCTGGGCATCTCTCATGCGTTTTACATGATGAAAAAGTAAGAATTGCTAATACTATTACAACTAAAAAGGCTGATTTATTATTCATACCAAAAACAAATTATTATAGCTTAATGGCTATTTTTTTTCTATCGACAAAAGTATTCTAATTATTTTGAATACCAAATTCATTTTAATTACAATCCACCTGTGTAGGTTAAGTACAATTTACCTCTATATAATGCAAGGCAAGTTGCAGGGTCATAAACCTCATCTTCATACTCAATAAATATTTTCTTAGGCGTTACTGCAGTTTTCAAGTAAAATCTTTGAAAACTTTTTATTTTATGTGATGAAGTAGTGCAGGTTATGGCAGGTATGTATGATACATTTATTAATGGCTGGTCAGAAGGTGGAATATTTGCTTTTGTGAAAATTGAGTTTGAGTCTACTGCAACAGCAACAATATTAATGGTTGGATAATTGGTTGCAGAAAACTTTCCGAAACCATTTATTAAGAATTCCTTGTTTTTAAATTTTGATGCTCTAATTTTAACTGGGTAAGTTTTCCTAAATGAATCAGCTAAAGAAACTATTGGAATTTTAAAAATTGAATCGATAGCATTATAACTACCTTCCCAAATTTGAGCTTGATTCATAACATATACTTGTCTTTTGATAGTATTTACATTACCTGCTTTATCAGTTATTTTATAAGTAACAGTATATAAACCTACTGAATCCTTATTGATAACATTCAAATAATCACTTTGAATTTGTGGAGTAATGTCGCCATCTATAGAATCATTAGCCAATGCCCCTGGATCAATTAATTTTTCATTTAGAATTATTGTATCTATAGCTGCTCCCTTAAGGCTTATATTAGGTATTGCTTCATCCTTTTTTTTGCAGGAAGAATATGAGAGTAAAAATATCAATACTAAGATTGATAGTAAATTTTGAAATGTTGTTCGAATCATAAATCAAAAGTATAATTTTTTTTATCTATTACGTAACATAGAATCAATTAGTTAATATTCTTATATAATATGATTCTAAATAAATATATGCCTTAAATATTTCTTTGTTGATCTGCATGATTTATAACTAATCTAAATTAGGATAGGAAGAAATTAAATTTCTGCGATATTACTAATATTCTTAGCTCAAATTAACGCTCAAGTTATTACCTATGAAGATTCTTTAAACCGAAATATTTCAATAACGGCTACAATTCTATATTATTTTAACGGTTTAAGACTTCAAGCCTTAACTTATCATAGTGGAACCTCTGGATTAAGTAATAGACTTTCAGCTAGTTTGCGAGTTTCAACTGGTGCATTTGCACTACCCTTAAATGTTAATAAAATAAATATACAATATAAAATAAACCGGTATAATAATTTTTTACATGATGGCAGAGCCAGAAGCTTTGGGTAAGCCATTCTTTGGAATGGAGGAGAAGCTGAAAAATCAAAACAAAAATTTAAATCACTTTCTAAATCCGAAAGAAACTCATTAATCTCATTTTTTAATTCTCTTTAATAATTAAAACTTAAAAGCTGTATCGTAAAACAAGCTTAATATCATTACAATTAGGCTAGAAACAAAAAAAATAAAAGCCCAAATTATTGTTGGAATAAAGGTGTATTGTTTTAATTGATAAGCATCTCCTGCTTGCTTAGGATTTTTTAATGCAATCCTTATAAGAGTATAACATGCAGCAATATTCTCAGTAAACATTGCACCAATATTAAATGCTAGAAAATACTTAATAAATATAGGAGTTTCGATATAAAGTATAAGACTAAAAAAAGCAATATAACCAATACACCAAATATATCCATATGTATTTCTAATCCACATGATAGTAGCAGTTATTGCCAAAATAAAAATACCATAAAATGCTCCCAGCAAATGATTATTTTTAGTCAATATAAGTATTAAGGAACCAATTAATATAGGGAAGTAATAACCCGAAATAGAAACAATAAATTTGGCAATCCATCCTTTTGTTGCAGTTAAAGCTTCACCAGAATTGTTTATGTTTAATTTGATGTGATAAATTTCACCATTACAGAAAAGGGCAGATACTGCATGTCCTATCTCATGGTAAAAGGTATTTATTGTTCTCACATGTATACCTATGTAAGGTATCCGCATAATTAAAAACACAATTAAATATATTATTGCTAATTGCCAATTAAATGAATGTGAAAACAAATTCTGTAACATTGCTACAAATATGTAATAAATAAATGTTCGACAAGGCCTACTTAAAAGATTATTTAGATGAATGTGTTTATAAATATAACACTCCAGAATTTATTGACAAAGACCCAATTTCATTACCTCACCAGTTCACAAAAAAAGAAGATATTGAAATAATAGGTTTTTTAGTGGCAACATTTGCATGGGGAAATAGAGCAATGATTTTAAAGAATGGAGAGAAACTATTGCAAATAACAAAATATGAACCTCTTAATTTTATTTTAGATTTTAATGAGAAAATGTTTTTAAGAAGCAAATCTGATTTTAATCATCGAACTTTTTTTATTGATGATTTAAGCTACTTTTTTAAATCACTAAATAATATTTATACCAAACACAATGGCCTTGAAAGCTGCTTTCATGCTAATAATTTGTATAATGAAATGCATTTTAGAATAAGTAATTTTCGAAACATATTTTTTGAATTACCACATTTAGAAAGAACTGAAAAACATGTTTCAAACCCAATTCAAAATTCAGCTTGTAAAAGGATTAACATGTTTTTAAGATGGATGGTTCGTAAGGATAATTGTGGTGTTGACTTTGGTATTTGGGATTCAATGAAACCTTCTGAATTGCTATGTCCGTTAGATATTCATAGCGGAAGAATTGCTAGAAAACTTGAAATACTGATAAGAAAACAAGACGATTGGAAAGCAACTATAGAACTAACTAATGCTTTAAAAGAATTTGATATCAATGACCCTATAAAGTACGATTTTGCATTATTTGGTCTAGGCGTAAATAAAGAATTTCAATCATAGATGAGCATCTAAAAGTATGTTTGTCTAATATAGGTACAAAAATGACGATGATAATTTGTCATTCAAAAAAATTAAAACATCTTTCACAAAAAATTATTTTATGTTATTAAATAAAATTTCAAAGAACTATATTATATATGCCGTAACCATTTTAGGAATTGGCTGTAGTAATAAAAATCAAACTACTGAATCTAGCACAAATAAGATTGAGCCCTTAATAGCTCATATCGATAGTAGTGTTAAGCCAAGTGATGACTTTTTTAACTTTGCAAACGGTTCTTGGTTTAAAGCAAACCCAATACCAGAAAGCGAAACCAATAATGGTATATTTTTGCAAGTAAAAGATACTGTTAATAATGCAATTAAGGCTATTTGTGAAAATGCAGCAAAAAATAGCAACGCAGCAAAAGGCAGTAACCAACAAAAAATTGGAGACTTTTACTTTAGTGGTATGGATACTAATAGCATTGATAAAGCAGGTATAGAACCTTTAAAAGCTGAACTTGCTAAAATAGAGGCCATAACAAATACCGAACAGCTATTAACAGAAGTTGCAAGCTTACAAAGATTACAAGTAGCTTGTATGTTTGCCATAGGAGTTGGACGAGATGATAAAAATAGTAGCAAATACGCTGTACAATTATGGCAAGGCGGCCTTGGTTTGCCTGAACGTGACTATTATTTTAATAAAGACGAGGCCACAGAAAATATTAGAAAAGAGTATAAAAAACTAATTGCATTCTTTCTGCAATCAATTGGCGACAGTGAACAGAAAGCTGAAGCCAGTGCTAAGGATATTTTTGAACTTGAAAGCGCGCTTGCTAAATCATCTAGAAAAATTGAAGATTTACGTGACCCATACAAAAACTATAATAAAATGAGTCTTGATAAATTTAATGGTATGACTTCAAATATTCGTTGGAAAGCAATGACTGAAAATATTGGAATAAAGAATGTAGATACTGTTATTGTGGGTCAGCCTGAATTTTATGTAACACTTAATAAACTAATAAAATCTACAAACATTGACATTTGGAAACAATGCTTAAAATGGAACTTGGTAAACACTTATGCTAGTTATCTCAATAAAGAAATTAGAGATGCAAATTGGAAGTTTTTTGAAGCCACATTATCGGGGGCTAAAAAACAAAAACCGCGCTGGAAAGAAGTTGTTGAACAAACTAACGGACTATTAGGCGAACTAGTGGGACAAGAATATGTTTCAAATTATTTACCAAAAGGCAGCAAGGAAAAATTAATAGAGATTGGCAAAAATATAATGGAAGTTTATGGCGAACATTTAAAAAAACTTGATTGGATGAGCGATGCCACTAAGGAAAAAGCATTAGCCAAATTAGCAAAGGTTAATATGAAATTAGGCTATCCCGATAAGTGGAAAGATTTATCAACTTTAGAAATTGATAGAACCTCATATTGCAAAAATATTATGGCCGCCCATATTTGGAATAATAATTTTAATGTGAATAAGTTCGGTAAACCAATGGACAGAACTGAATGGAATATGAGCCCACAGACATATAATGCCTATTATGATCCAACACTAAATGAAATAGTTATACCAGCTTGTAATATTATTGTTCCTGGATATGATGGATTACCTAGCGATGCCATACTTTATGGTATAATTGGCGGTAGCACTTTTGGTCATGAAATTACTCATGGCTTTGATGATCAAGGAAGCCAATATTCTGCAGAGGGAAATTTACAAAATTGGTGGACAAAAGAAGACCGTGAAAAATTTAATGCAAGAACCAAATTGATGGAAGAACAGTTTAATGAATATACTGTTTGTGACAGTCTACATGTAAGAGGAGCAGCTACTTTAGGTGAAAATATTGCTGATTTAGGCGGTGCGGTAATGGGTTATGAAGCATTTAAAAGAACTGCTCAAGGAAAAGGCAACGCTAAGCAGCCAAATGGCTTAACACCTGACCAAGAATACTTTTTAGGCTATGCATATGCTTGGATGGTACAACGAAGACCAGAAGCTTTAAAACGACAAATCATGACTGATGTTCATGCTCCTGCACAATGGAGAATTAATGGTCCGTTAGCTAACATAAAAGAGTTCTATGAAGCTTTTGGAATCAAAGAGGGTGATAAAATGTTTAGACCTGAAAATAAACGTGTCGTTATTTGGTAATAAACATATTTAATTATTTATCTTTGAGTCGTCAAAAAACTCAATGAATACTTTCAGATTGAAACATCTTTTTTTAGTAATAATATTTACTATATTTAATTATTCCATTTCCCTAGCTCAATGCGCTATGTGCAAGTCTGTTGTTGGCTCTAATAAAGAAGCCGGAGGCAATATTGCAAATGGTTTGAACACAGGAATTCTTTATTTAATGGCCGTACCTTACGTTCTACTAATGATAATTGGCATTTACGTTTTTAGAAG
Source organism: Flavobacteriales bacterium (assembly GCA_040383485.1). Lineage (GTDB taxonomy): Bacteria > Bacteroidota > Bacteroidia > UBA4408 > UBA4408 > JBEIDK01. The sequence goes on along the minus strand of JBEIDK010000029.1, from coordinate 10,963 downwards.
AAGGATTGTCCAAAAGTTTCCTTCACTAAAAGCAGTACTTAAGGTTGACTAATTTTTTAGTATGGCTAATTTTCATTTCAAGATATTGGTTCATAATAATACCAATTATTTATAGAAAAATAAAGGCGAAATAATTTATTTCGCCTTTATTTTTCTTATTAAAGATAAACCATCGCGTAAAGGTAAAATCATCTTTTCAACCCGAGAATCAGCTTTAATTTTTTTATTGAAGGCATCAATTGCTAATGTGTCTTTATCCATTTTTTCACTTAAAATTTTACCACTCCAAAGCACATTATCAGCAATTATAAATCCTCCAATATTTACTTTATCAAAAATCAAATCATAATACTTAGCATTATTGATTTTATCTGCATCAATAAATACCAAATCAAAAGTCAAATTCAAATTGGGAATAATATCTAAGGCATTTCCAATTCTATAATCGATTATATTTTTATAATCACTTTTATCAAAAAAAGATTCCACTCTTTCTTGCAATTCTTCATTCTTATCCATAGTAATTAGTTTACCATTTTTCCTAATGCCTGAACACAAACAGATTGCTGAATATCCAGTATATGTTCCAATTTCTAGAACGTTTAAAGGCTTAATCATATTACTTATAAACTGCAAAAACAATCCTTGTAAATGGCCACTCAGCATGCGAGGCATCATTACTTTTGAATGTGTTTCGCGATTGATATGTTGCAATAATTCATTTTCCGTATCGCTATGTTCTAGACAATAATTTTCAAGCTCTTCTGTAATGAAATCCATTATTTATAATATTTTATTTAAAGTACTGTGCTTTGCAATTTTATCATTCTCAATATTTAATAATTGATTAATTCCAGGTGTTTTACCAATTTCTATAGAGCCTAAACTATTCTCAAATCCTAAATATTCAGCACCATTTAAGGTAGACCATTGTATTAAATTTTGCATTGAAATTTCATCAAAGTTATTTGATATAGTTTTTAATTCATCCAATATACTCAAACTCCAATTCGATGCTAGGCTGTCCGTTCCAATTGTTATTTTACAATTATTCTTAATGAATAAAGGAATATCAGGAATCTTATCTTCAATATATTTATTTGCATTCACACAAAAACACCAATACAAATTATTATTATAATTATTTGCCCATTGCATATCTGTTTCAGACGTAAACGTGTTATGTACTAGTTGTATTTTTAAATCCTTTGGCAATTGCCTTAGAGTAGCAATAATCGAATTTACTTTAGGTTCTTTCCAAAAATCAGTTTCTATTCCAAAACTTTTTATTCGTTCAATCACCTTTCCCTTTTTGCTATTGAACATTAAATTTTCGTCCTCAGTTTCTTGATTGTGTATTGTTAATACAGAATTATTTTCAATCGCATAATCTCTTATTAATTTTAGTAAACTATCAGAAGCCGAATAGGGTGCATGAGGGGTAATTGAGCTTGATTGTTTTGATTGATAATACAATTTTAATCCTTGTTCAAAAACATAATCTGCTCTTGATGGATGAAAGGCAAAAACCTCTAAAAAATTATAGTAATTAATTTTACTATAATTTTTTACATTAAAGCTATGGTTTGAATTGCAAATGTCACCAACTGCCACTATTCCATTTAAAAACATTTCTTCATCAGCTTTTACAATAGCTGCCAATACTAACTTTTCATCTGTTTTCCTAAATTGTTCAATTTCCTTTATAAAATTATCTAAACCAGTTTTCTCTTCAATTTTTTTAAATAAATGTGAAAGCTCAAGATGACAGTGTGTATTTATAAATCCTGGACATAAAACACCATCTAAAAATTCTATTTTAGAATTATCAATTTCTTTTGAATCTACAATGTCTACAATCTTATTATTAACATTAACTACAATCGTTTTATCAATTAGAATCTCTCTTCCAGAATAAATTTTCTCGGCACTTAAATATCGCATTTTATATAATTATTTTATCTAGTTTGGGAGCAGAGATTCTTCATATCGATTAAAATACTGTACTTGGTTTAAAAATTTAAACATAAAATAGCCAGTTACAACAAGTGCATTTTTACTTCCTTTCTTGATGTATGCATCATAACTTTTTCCTTTTTTAATCTCTATAATATTTCCATCTATCCAAGTATTATCGCTAAAAACAAAATTCTTCATCACAGTATAATTAATCCACTTAGTCTGTGGTACCGAATATACTTCATCGGGCAATTCATTACCATAGCGCTTATACCAAACAATCTTGCCAAAATACTTATTATTTACTTTATAACAGTTTACAATTAAATCCTTCTCTGGAGTAATCCAATTACCTAATATATCGTCAGCCTTAATAGTCTGCGAAATGCATAAACAATAATTTGAAAGAAGCACAATCAAAACAAGATAGTATATGAGCTTATTCAACATCATTTTAAATTTTGAACTATTTAAGAGATACAAAAATGCAAATTATATTACATTTGTGCACCTATTTTTCAATTCACAATTCAACATTTATAATTCATAATTTCAAATCATGGCTGACGATAAAAAAGTAATATTTAGTATGGTGAAGGTTTCTAAAATCTTCCCTCCTCAAAAACAAGTTTTAAAAGACATTTACCTTTCATTTTTCTATGGAGCAAAAATCGGCATCATTGGTTTGAATGGTTCTGGTAAATCTACTCTTTTAAAAATTATCGCTGGTGTAGAAAAATCTTTTCAAGGCGATGTGGTTTTCTCTCCCGGATATACCGTCGGGTATTTAGAGCAAGAGCCGCAGCTTGATGAAACCAAAACTGTGAAGGAAATTGTAATGGAAGGTGTACAAGAAACGGTTGATTTATTGAAAGAGTTTGAAGACATCAACAATAAATTTGGACTGGAAGAATATTACTCCGACCCCGATAAAATGGAGAAATTGATGAATCGCCAAGCCATTGTGCAAGATAAAATTGATGCAGTAAACGCTTGGGATTTAGACAATCAGTTAGAAGTAGCAATGGATGCTTTGCGCTGCCCCGATTCAGATGCAAGCATAAAAGTATTAAGTGGTGGTGAACGCCGCCGTGTTGCATTGTGTAGATTGTTACTTAAAAAACCAGATATTTTATTGTTGGATGAACCAACGAATCACTTGGATGCAGAGAGTGTTGATTGGTTAGAAAATTTCTTGCAAGAGTATGCAGGAACTGTTATTGCAATTACCCATGATAGGTATTTCTTAGACAATGTAGCAGGTTGGATTTTAGAGCTTGACCGCGGGGAAGGCATTCCGTGGAAAGGAAACTACAGCGAGTGGCTAGAGCAAAAAGGAAAACGTTTGCAGCAAGAAGAAAAGACAGAAAGCAAGCGACAAAAAACATTGGCACGCGAGTTAGAATGGGTACGACAAGGTGCTAAAGGCCGCCAAGCAAAAGGTAAAGCACGTTTACAAGCGTATGATAGATTGCTGAGTGAAGACGTAAAATCGAAAGAAGAAAAATTAGAAATATTTATTCCGAACGGACCACGTTTAGGTAACGAAGTAATTGAAGCCATTGATGTAGCAAAAGGTTTTGGTGATAGATTATTATACGAACATCTTAGCTTTAAACTGCCGCCAAATGGTATTGTAGGCATTATTGGCCCTAATGGCGCAGGTAAAACTACTTTGTTTAAAATGATTATGAAACAGCTAACGCCTGATGCAGGTGATTTTAAAATTGGCGAAACAGTGAAACTGAGTTACGTTGACCAAAGCCACGACGACATTGACCCAAATAAAACGGTGTATGAAGTAATTAGCGGCGGTAATGAGAATTTAGAAATGGGTGGTAAGCTTATGAATGCTCGTGCTTATGTATCGCGCTTTAACTTTAATGGAGCAGACCAAGGCAAAAAGTGCGGTGTACTATCGGGTGGTGAGCGCAACCGTTTGCACCTTGCAATGGCTTTGAAAGCCGAAGGCAACGTGTTGTTGCTGGATGAGCCAACCAATGATATTGATGTAAATACTTTGCGAGCCTTAGAAGAAGGCTTAGAAAACTTTGCAGGTTGTGCCGTAATCATAAGTCACGACAGGTGGTTCTTAGACCGCGTATGTACACACATTTTAGCCTTTGAAGGTGATAGTAGCATTTATTATTTTGAAGGTGGCTACAGCGAATATGAAGAAAATAAAAAGAAACGATTGGGCGATGTGGCACCGAGAAGGATAAGGTATAAGAAATTGGCGGTGTAGATTTGAATTGTAAATTTGAAATAAAATAAATTTAAGGATGCCTACTTTATCAATGTTTTACGGGATAATAATTAGAATGTACTTTGCTCCAAAAGAACATAATCCCCCTCATATTCATGTATATTATCAAAGCGAAACTGCATCAATAAATATTAACACATTAGAACTATTGCAAGGAAAAATACCTGCAAAACAAATGAGGATGGTTTTGGCTTGGATTGAAATACATAAAGATGAATTGCTTGCAAATTGGGCATTATGCCAAAACGGAGACACTCCTTTTTCTATTGACCCACTAAAATAAAACAAATATGTACAAAGCAGTTATAAAAGTTATTCCAATAGAAAATTATCAATTGAATTTGACATTTGAAAATGGCGAAAACAAAATATTTGATGTGAAACCCTATTTGCATTTGGGTATTTTTAAAGAGCTGAAGAACTTGGAAATGTTTAATACGGTTAAAGTTAGTTTCGACACCATTGAATGGCAAAACCAAGCAGACATTGACCCTGAAACATTGTATGAAGATAGTGTAACTGTAATTAATTAATTTTTTGAAGGTGGCTGCAGCGAATATGAAGAAAACAAAAAGAAACCCCAGTTCATCGAAGTTTCCCAACTTCGATGGGCTAAATGTCAATTTGGAATTGACAAAAGAAAAATACCATTTATACACAAAGCATTTGCAATAAAACTTTCAACAAAAAAATAGATTTAGTTTTAAAAAACATTCAATAAAAATTTGTTTTAGTTTTACTAAAAACAAAAAATAACGCTCAGAAATTACTCCACCTTTGAGAATTCTGCGCAATTAACCAACGCTTTAAAAATTTATATTCATAATAATATAAAAAATAGATTTTACATTTAAGTTTTACATTTATCACTAAATACGTTCAATCGCATGAAAAAAAGTATTATTCTATTTGCACCCCAGTTCATCGAAGTTTCCCAACTTCGATGGGCTAAATGTCAATTTTTAATTGACAATTGAAAAATTCCATTTCTAAACAAAGTAATTCAACAAAACAATCAATAAAAAATAAGTTTTAGTTTTACGAAAAATAAAAAAAATGAATTGGAAAGAACATATCACATCTGAAAAAGAAATTTTATTGGGAAAACCAGCAATAAAAGGTACTCGACTTTCTGTGGAGCATATTGTTTCATTATTTGCGCAGGGTTGGGACGAAGAAAAAATTTTGGCAAATTATCCGCGTCTTACTAAAGAAAATTTGATTGCTGTTTTTGCTTTTTTGCAAGATTGCATTAAAGACGGTTTGTTTTACACCCCAACAAAAGCCGCTTGAAAAAATTACTTGCAAATGAAAATGTGCCATTGGATAGCGTAACTTATTTGAAAAATAGAGGTTATGATATCAAGGCAATTGGCATTGAAAGTTTTGGAATTTCCGACAAGGAAGTTATGTCGTTTGCAGTGGATGAGGAGAGAATAATTATAACCTTCGATAGAGATTATGGCGAATTAATTTTTAGGCATAATTTGAAACCAAATGAAGGTGTAATTTATTTGCGAATTACAGAATACAAAAGTGAATTACCTGGAATAATTGTTGAGAATTTATTACTCAATACAAATTTTGATACTTACAGAAAATTAACCGTTGTTGACAATGACGGAATAAGGCAAAGAACTTATTGAACTTACAATTAGAATAGAATAATGTTATTAAACATAGTAGAAGCAGATTATATTTCGGACTATAAAGTGTCGTTAAAATTTAATGACGGTTTGGAAAAGTGTGTTGACTTGCAACCAACCATATTTAAAGACCATCGTAAAGTTTTTGAACCTTTGAGAAACAAAAATTATTTTAAAAATTTTAAAACTAATCTCAACACAATTACTTGGGAAAATGAAGCTGACTTTGCTCCAGAGTATTTGTACAGTTTAAAATAGCAAGTGGCTACAGCGAATATGAAGAAAACAAAAAGAAACGCATAGGTGATGTAATGCTGCATAGAATGAATATTATAAGTTGACGGTGTAGTGCAGTTTGTTGCATTAAAAACTTAATAATCTTCAACAGTTTTTAAAATAAGTTTTATATTTAATTAATAATTAATTCTAACATATGAAAAAAATCTTCATCCTCTGTACTTTAATTCTGCATTTTGTATATCAAGCAAAGTCACAATCTAACTCACAATTCGAGAAGGTTTATCAAACAAATTGGTACTCGAGGCTTTCTTTTTTTCAGGTATCTGAAAATAAAATATTGCTTTATGATGTATCGAATTATAAATTATCTGTAATTGATAGTTTAGGAAATTCCGATTCGTTGTTTACTTTTTCTCCTTTTTTGGGTGGAAATGTCTTAAGTCCTATTTTGAAGTCAAATGTGGACAGTGGAAATATTTATTTATCAGATGTGGAAATGTGTGATTTAATTCCTCATGGCTATGCCAGAATTGAAAAAAGAAATCCTCAAGGCGGAATTTCATGGAGCATCGATTCATTAAACAACAGTTATTCTTCAAGTGCTATCGCTAAATATGCTAATGGTTATTTGTTTAGTAGTATAAAATATACTTATAATGCACAATCTTATCCTGTGCAGCTTGCAAGAATAAATGAAGCTGGACAAATTCACTTTTACCCCGAAATTGCAACATATGCGGCTACAGAAAATATGCTTGTAGCAAACAATAAAATACTGATTCCAATTCTAGATACATTAAACAATTCTAATTATGCGCTTTTTGATACCTTAGGTAATTATTCCATTATACCAACATTTCCAATAAATACACAAAAAGAGTGTATTGCTTCCGACTCTGTTAACTTGTATGTTGCAAATAATTCTGTACTCAAATTACTTAACGGAAACTTTGTAACAACAGCTCAATTTAATCTTTCGAACATTAGTGATTATGGTACTTCTTTGCAGCTTATTAAAAACGATTCTATAATTTGGCTGCTATCAAAAAATACGCAAAACAAATACAGACTTTACAAGTTTTCTGCTAGTTTAATTTTTCTAGATTCTGTTGTTTTAGAAAATTACATTAGTTCGAAAGTAATCATTAGTAAAATTTTTTTTGTTGGCAACCGATTAATAGTTTCTGGTAGAAATGTAACGCATCAAAACTCTCAACCTTTTTTAAAGTCCTTTGATAAATACTCCTTACAAACTATAAACAATATTAACCAACCTATTATTACTAATTTAAGCATATCAAATATTGGCGGACAAGTAAATTATTTATATCCAACAGCGCCATATTCAGTTTATTTTCATTTTGATGTAACCGCAACTGTAAAAAATAATGGCACTACTACTTTACATTCTTTAATATTAAATGCACCTGAAAATGGTTTAAGTATTGGTTGGGGATTTTGTCAAGAAATTAATATTTGTCAAAGATTTGACAACTTAAATATTTTACCTGGTGACTCTGTAAATTTAACTTTAACCTATTCAAGTTCTAGATATTCTTGGACTGGCAGCTTCCTGTTTTCAAATTTTTACCTATGGTGCAGTGCACCAAATGATGAATTAAATAGTGCTGACAATAGCACCGATACTGTAAAAACAAACATACTAATAACTAACCTTCTTGGAGTTGGTATTGATGAAAAAACAAGTGCCGACGTATTACAAATTTATCCTAATCCATTTACAGAAAGCACTAATGTTTCTTTGAAAAATTTAAGTCCCGAAAATGTGAAGTGTAAGTTGCAAAATGTTACTGGTAAGGTTATAGAAGAGTTTACTATTTCTCCAAAAGAAGAGTATCACATCAATAGCAATTTACAATGTGGAATATATTTCCTTACATACACCAATCAATCTGGTATACACAAGAGTGCTAAACTTATAAAGCAGTAAATGAAAACAGTTGTTAATCTTTTTTAGTTTTGTAAAAAGAAAAAGAAACGATTGGGCGATTAAAGGCCAAGGAGGTTTAGGTATAAGAAATTAGCGGGGTAGGGGAATTTGAATTAATAAGAATATATTTTATTTTAGAACATGAAAAAAATAATTATGACTTTAGGAATTTTAATATACGCTAACATTATTCATGCGCAATGGATACAAACTAATCCTCCATATGGTAAGCATATTAGTTGTTTTGCCAAAATGGGAAACAATATTTTTGCTGGAAGTTCAACTGATGGAATGTTTTTATCTGAAAATAATGGTAGCGGATGGAAATCAATAAATAATGGCTTGACTAATTTAGATATTGTTTCAATAGCTGTTTATAGTAATAAAATATTTGTAGGCACATTAGGTACGGGTATTTTTCAGAGCACAAATAACGGTGCTAGCTGGGCACCTGTAAACAATGGATTACCTTTAAATACTTCTTGTTATGCTTTAACAATTATTGGTACAACTATTTACGCGGGTACATATAGTGGGGTATACTCTTCTGTAAACTCAGGACTTACTTGGTTAGCAGTTAATAATGGTTTAACGAATATTAATGTGACTTCAATCGCTTCAAATAACTCAAGCATTTTTGCTGGAACTTATGGTGGGATGTTTATCTCTTCAAATAACGGTAATACATGGACTCCAACTAACTTAAATTCAACTGTCGTTAATTCAATAACAGTAAATAACAATATGATTTTGGCGAGCACTAGTAGTGGAGTTTTCTCTAGTAATGATAACGGTAACAATTGGTTTAATTCTAATACTGGATTAACAAGTGTTGATATATTCTCAACAGCGATTTCAGGAGGATTAATTTTTTCAGCAGCTGTCTCTACCACAAATGGAGGTGTTTTCGTGTCCAACAATAATGGTAATTCATGGACTCCAGTTAATAATGGCTTAGCAAATAAGTCTGTACGATGTTTATTTTTAAATGGTACAAGAACTTTTGCTGGTACCGATGGAGGAATATTCTATTCAAATGACAATGGACTTTCTTGGAATGGCGGGCTACCTTCAAATTCTACGGTCAATACAATTGCAATAAAAGACACTAATATTTTTGTCGGCACTACTAGTTTTTCTGCTGTGGGCAATAATTTTAATTTCGGTATGTACTTATCAAATAATGACGGGAATGGTTTTGTATCGATAGATACTGGATTATCTGCGCAAATAAGTATTTACTCAAGTATTGTTTTAAACAATGGAATACTTATAGGTACCAGCAATGGAGTTTATTTCTCAAATAATAATGGCAATAATTGGACTGCAATGAATATGGGGCTACCAGCCAACGTCTCTGTAAGTTCTTTTGCCAAGGATGGCAATAATATTTTTCTAGGCACAAATACAAATGGATTATTTTATACAATTAACAATGGACTCACATGGATAAATAACATTACATTTCCTGTAAATTCAGTTAAAGCTATAAAAATTGTAGGTCAAAATATTTATATCGGTTCGCCAGGTGGCAGTAATGGAAAAGTTTACGTTTCTCATGATTATGGAAACACCTGGAATCTAGTTATTTCTGGTATAGCTTCATCTGTCTATAGTTTTCAAAATATAGATTCGATTGTTTATTTTGCATATAATGGTGGTGTAAAGAAAACGTACGATAATGGCAATACTTGGACAACTTGTAATACAGGCCTTTCAAATACATTTATTTCAGCTTTGCTAATTATAGGTGATAGTTTGTTTGCTGGAACTTCTGGAGCTGTTTATGTATCGGCTGATAATGGAAATAGCTGGAATAATTTTGGAACAGGACTTCCCTCGAATATTATTGTAAATACAATTGCAAATAATGACTCATCAATATACTTAGGCACTACTTTAGGATTCTGGAAAATACCACATATAAACGCTGGTCAAACAACATCAACTCATGCATTTAAAGAGCATTACATAAGATTTTATCCAAATCCAGTAGAAACGACATTAATAGTTACAGATTATACGAATACAAAGCCAACGATTCTTAGGTTGTATAATTCGTTAGGTAAGCTAGTTTTTGAAAATTCTTTTTTGAATGAAATTACAGTTGATTTATCATTAGTTCAAAATGGTATCTATGTTTTAATGGTTCAAAATGATTTTGAATTTATTAATGATAAGTTAATTATTTTAAAATAGAGAATCTTGATTTAATCTTACTTAATATCCTTTTTAGGTATACTAATAAATTTAGAATTAACAGTATTTAATATTACTTTATTTCCTTTACAAATTGCATACTTAGTTAAATGAAGTAATTTTCTTTTCTCATAAAAATTAGTTACTGTTTTTAGAATTTCGTTTAAATACGGTATTAAAAAAATAGCATAAGCAATCGCTTTATATGAGACATTTGTTATCAAATTTAATACTATACATGTAGTTATGTTTTTCGTAAATTTTTGTTTCATTTAATTTTTAATTTAATCTTGAATATCTGATGCAAAGAAACTTGCTAAAATTAAACTTGATTAATTTTGTAACTACTTTTTTCGTTGTTATCAGATTTTCCGAACCAGTTCATCAAAGTTTCCCAACTTCGCTTTGCTAAACGCCAATTTTTAATTGACAAAAGTAAAAATTTCAATAAAAAATCTAACTTCACGTTATAAATTCAACACAATGAAATCAATTTCATTTACTGTAAATAATGCTGAACAAGAGAGAATGTTGTTGCAGTTTGCCAGAGAACATAACATAGAATTAGAATGCGAAAATGAATTTGGTTTTGTTGTAAGCGATACCTTACGGAAAGAATTTGAGGAAAAAACAGGCTACAAATTAGATGAATACCAACGACTAATTTTAGAAGAAGAACAAGCCGAATACCTCGACCTTAAT
>JBEIDK010000028.1:0-28975 GCA_040383485.1 Flavobacteriales bacterium | reverse complement strand
ATTGTTAACGATGAATAATAAATTTTGTAGTGTGCAAAGGTATTCCATCGGCTTTTACAATTAAGTTGTATAAACCGTTTGGTAATTCCTTACAATCTAACTCATGATTTAATTTGCTATTGCTAACGTTAACAGTCTTTACAAATTGACCAGTAGCATTAACTATTGCAAATTGCAAATGTTGGTATTTTAAATTAGGTAAATTAATAGTAAAAATACCTGCATTGGGATTAGGAAGCAATAGTATTTCAGAATCTAACCTTACAGTTTCATCATTATTTTCCTCAACTTCCAATACTTCTATGGCTGTTACTTCAACAGGCTGTTCGCGCGCCACCCTGCTATTAGCAATGCAAGGGTCACCATAATCAATAGGCATACCCATAATGGCATTGTTTAATGCACGTGCTTGCAATACTATATCGCCATATTTATCTTTACATAAATTTGCAATATTTTGTAAGTCGGCTACAAATGAACTATCCATTGGTAAGGTGTCGCCTTTTAGCATATAATCTAAATACACAAAATAGTATTTTTGTACTTTGGCTTCTATTTCGTTATTAATGCTAAGTGCTGCGTTCGCCTCTTGTGCTTGAGTGTAGTTGCCTTCTGTAATAAACTTATCAATTTTTAAAAATAGGCCAATAGCTTCGGTTTCTTTTTGGTCATAAAAAGCCTGTAGCATTGGGTTGTCAATAGCCTCGTTGGTATATTTCAAATCTTTGTATAAACTTTGTTCCTTTAGCCATGCTTCATCAAGCTCAGCAACTGTGGCACCAGCATTTAACTCCTCTACGTCATCAATTATTTTTAAAACTTGGTTTTCATCAAACTCTTCGTTTTGTGGAGTATCTGGTGGACAGCAACCAGTATTTATAATTCCGCAATTGCTATACGTTACACTTGGTTTTACATTGCCTGAAAAATATAAATTATTTGAATTTGTGCTTGCAAATGCAATTCCAGGAGCAAAAAACAAATTAGAATTTGGTTGTTCATTGGTTAAGGTGGTAACTACCATAGGGCTATACTCGGCATTTCCCCATGTATTCTGTACCTGATTTACATAGGTTTGGTACAAAGTAGCTTGAGGCCAAGCATTAGTTTTAAGTAAATTACCTGTAGGTGGGCGATTAGAAAATGCAGGTGCAGACGTACCTGTATAATTGTTAAGAATACTTGAATAAAACCCTGATGCAATAACGCCAGTGCCGCTTGGTGTATTCACTATTTTTTCAAGAGTAATACCATAGGTATAATAGTTCAGGTCGTTATCGCGCATAAGGTTACCAGTGCTGCCATATGCACCGCAATCGCCTCTGTAGGTTATTGCATTAGCCGCACACCTAATTCTATTTTTAGTAAGGTTTGTGCTTTTGCTATTCTCAATTAAAATTCCAATTGGCGAAGTGTAAGCTGTTCCGCCACTAAAACTATCGCCTCCTATAGATGTATTTGTGTTGCTATTCCATCCATTATTTTTTATAAGAGCACCTCTACAACCTGTAATATAGATACCTTTAGCATTTGCTTGTCCGATAGGATATGTAACTTGTGGATTGTTTTCAATAACCAACCCACTTGTAATATTTGCTGCCTTAATACCAATAAATTGATTGCTTATGGTATTGCATTTAATATTAATAGGTTGTGTGAATCCAGTTGTAATTTGATTAGTAGTTTGTTCTATAGCAATACCAGTGCGCGTACTATTCCCAGAAATAATACCCGAAATATTATTCTTTTCTATATTTATGATACCTGAAGTCAACATAAAAAAGCGATTAACCCAAATACCGTATTCATAATAATTGATGGTATTATTACTGATTGTTGCAGTATTTAAATACTGACCAAATAACCCAATACCATTTCTATGACAGTTTGTGCATAGGTTATATGTACCTAATTTATTATATTGAATGTTTACATTGCTAGCGCTTTTAACCAAGATGGCGGAGAGTACATTATCGAAATAATTGTATTGTGTTGATAATGCTCCGCCTACAGTTACAGCAGGTGCGCTTGCTGCAGAACCTGTAAACTCTGAGTATAGTCCACAACCATCAGAACCTAAAATACTACCTCCATTCAAATCTGTAATTCTTCTAAAGACATTGTTGTACAATTTAGTTCCAGCATTTATTGCATAAACACCAAAATGCAAATTATCGAATATATTGGCTTTTGCAGTTATTGCTTCGCCTACATTAAATTGGGAATTAAGTGCTCTAATAATTATTCCAGCGCTAAATAAATTAGATGGCGTAGCTTGATAAATTGGCAACAAAGTTCCTTGCGAGTAATTATCTAGTACTGACCCTATTTGTGCACCCGCACTTAAATTGGCATAAGTAGGGTTGCTTGGCAATACTCTATTAGTAATAATTGTAGCTCTCAAAATTGCTGGCGAAGCATTAGAAGCACCATTTGAAAATTCAATTGCTAGCTGGTTTTTATTAAAAATTGCATTTTCAAAGTGGTAACCAGTATATCTGTTTAAATATACTGCTCTTTTTGCATCTTCGATTAAACTATTACCAATAACTTTTACAATAGTGTTGGGTGAATTTGCTGTAATTCCCTCCCATAAATAATCACATGATTTAAAGTGAGAGTTATTAATTTCAAGTGTTGTATTGGCTGCAACATTTATGGTTACATTTTTTGCAATTAGCACAGTCTTATTCAAAAAAGTTACATTTCCAGTTATAGTAGTGTTTACTGGTATAGAACAAATTTGATAGCTATTAGCATTAGCAATATCAGCACTTGTTATTGTATTACCAAATGTATAAATATTTGCGTTGCCAGCTACTGTTATACTATTAGTGTATGTTGTATTATTTGCATCAGTAATTACAACAGTATAGGTTTGTGGCACTAATTGTACACTAATTGTTTGAGTGTTTGATGCACCTATTATTGTAGCTGTAGGACTCCAAGCATAAGTGTATGGAGCTGCTCCACATGCTAATGTAGCTGCAAGTTGTTCTGTTTGTCCACATAAAGTTGGTGGCGTTTCAGTAATTGTTACAAGACTTGAATTATTAAACGTAAAAGTACCTGTATATGTACAACCGCCTTGCGTGCAAGTTACAGTAAAGGTTCGCAGACCACTCGAGTTCCATTGAATTGTTACACTGTTAAGATTTGTACCGTAAATTGTATTTAAATTAACTCCATTTTGTAAAGGATCAATAATTAAGCCTCCTACAACATCCCATTGGTATGTACCTAAACCAGGATTTGTAGTGTATTGAAACTTAGTGCAGGTGGCATTTAAACTTGCTTGTGAAAAAGTTAGATTACCAGAAAGTGGGCCAATAAGAATAGTTTCGGTGCCTAAGAGAGTAGTGCCAGAGTAGCAATTAATAACTTTTGTACCAGCTGATAAGTATGTATGTACAATTGAGTTTGATGTAGCTGTTGTTGTTAAGTTTTGTGTTGTCCCATCTCCAAAATCCCATGTTACAGTTTGCGGTGTACAACTATTTAATACACATGTAATATCAGTACATGTAGTTTTTGACACAGAAATTGAAATAGGTTGTGCACTTGGATTCCAAGCATCATTTATACTCGGTAAATTACTTAATGTCTTAATATATCTATTTGACTCTGGTACATTTGCAGTATATAATTGCGCTAAATTTGCATTAATATCATCAGCTACAAAACTAGTGGTTGGATATATATTTGGATTAGTAATACTTGCAATAGCGGTATATTTATAAGGCGAACTATTTGACATAGGCATGTAGATTCTGCCATTAGGCGCTAGTTGCATTCGTCCGTAGTTAGTATAATTTGAGTTAACATTATTATATACTGGCCAATTAGCTACTGGTGCCGTTAAATCAAATTGTAATAATGCTTGTGGGGTAAAAACTGTAACAATATTATCGTAAGTATATAATGTTGATGCGAATAAATAATTTGAGTTTGGGCTAAATGAAATACTATTAAATGCTTTTACAGGATTTACTTGTAAGAGAATTTCATTTGAAATAGCTCCATTAATATTATTAAAATTAGTTACGAGTATACCTTTTAAATTTGGTTTTGAGGCAGAATTTTCAGATGAAACAAGTGCAAGCTTTGAACCATCAGGTGAGGCTTTCAGTTGACCATGAAAGTAAATAGGGTAAGATGAATTATATGATGTTAGATTAGCAGATGATGGTAAAACATGATTAACCAGTCCTAAATTCGGGCCTGATACCTTAAATACATAATACTTATTATCGGTAAACATTGGTAATCCTGACATCCTATTCTTTGCACCTCTGCATATTATCCACCATTCATTATTGCAACCCTTAATTGCTGTAATCATTTCTGATAAATTTACATTGCTACCTAAATCAATATAGTCGTTCTCTACTATTTGTCCCATATCTGTAGTTGAACCAGAGCCTGGTATACGTGGTAAGTTCATATCAATTTTTGCATATCCTAACCTCCTATGTGTATTATTTACATCATCATCCAAATAAGGTGGCTTAAAAATAAAGTATTGTTTAGGTGCACCAGGTATAGGTATAACTGTTAATTGAGAGATAGAAGAGTTTGAATGATTGTCAGTACATGTTCGCGGTATTAAGGTTTGTTGTGATTCTGACCCATTTCCTCCACAATTTGCAACTGGATTTACAAAAATGAATTTTGGACAACCATAAATCCAATTCGTTGAATTAGGATTTAACGAAAAATGCAAATTATTCCACACCTCATATCCATTAGAATAGAATTGTAAATTACCTGCATTATCACTAACTGAAACTGAAGATTCGGCCGAAAAGAGTGTATTTTTTGGAGGGCCTGCTATTGAATTTGGATGTGGTTGCCCATTTGTTGGACTAAAATCAAGCGCAGCAAAATCACCAAAATACCAATGACTATTTTCTAAACCATTTGAAATGGTACAATTACTAATATCTATAGTTTGTGTACTCGAAATAGTTTGTGTGCCACTATGCACTGTAAGTGTTACTAAATGCGGTCCTACACCAGTAAAACTTACACTTGGGTTTAGTCCAGTAAATGTAGCAGGAGTTCCTCCAGCAAAAGTCCAAGTATAATTTGATGCTGTTGAACCTGCCAAATTACCAATAGTTCCTACTGCTGTAAAAGATTGTAATGAATTTATACATGCATCACCAGTGTATGTAAACTCTGAGAATAAAGTTGCTGCAACACATCCATTTGGTTTTAATCCAGTGGCAATTAAGTTTGAATTTGAATATAATTTTTTTCTATAAGCGTTAAGATAAAACCGCATCCTTGTATTCTGATCGCCTGTAAAACTATTCATACAATTATTATAGGCATAACTCATATAATCTTCGTAATGTAATGTAGGCGTTAAATTGCCACAAGGAGGAATAAAATTTGGGGGGGTGCCTGCATTGGTGCAATTGTAGTAATTCAACATTGAAGGAGGAGTATCAGGACAATGGTCTCCATAATTAAAACCAGCAAGAGGGTCGTTTACTGTATTTTCAAAACAATCATCTGTAAAAGTATGATAAAGTCCTAAGTAATGTCCCACTTCATGTGCTAAAATTTTCCCTTTATTAAAATTTGGGTTAAGCATTGTTTGTCCATTACCAAATACGTCCGTTCTTATAAAAATACCATCGTATGGTTCTGAATTTTGAAATGGAAAAGAACTAATACCCATTAGCCCATTTAAAGCGCCATCTAGAGTTGGTAATACCCAGATATTAAAATATTTTTCAAATGGGAAATACGGACTTATCGCGTTTGATGGATGAGTATAACTATTAAGCAAACTTGCCGTACTACTAAGAGTAAGATTCCATCCTGCTAGGTTTGGAACAGGATAACGTTTTACACCATATTCAGTAGTAGTTCCATTATTATAAAAGGTAGTTGAAACACCAGTGTTAGAAACACCCATAGCAGTTTGGGCTAAGCAAAACTTTATTTTCGTATTTACTTGCAAGCCACTTTGTCCAATGTTTGGGTTGTTTGCAAAGGCGTTATTTAAAGCAAGTATTTGTGCTTGTATTTGAGTATAAGGTATATTATTGTTGATGCCGTAAGCATCGCTACTATTATGAAAAATATGTACTACAACAGGTATAATAATTTCATCAGAATTAGAAGGCATCAACATTTTTTGACGCAATAAATTTGAATTCCCGTTTTTATCTTCATATAAAAATTGAGAGTATTCGTTTTCTATGTTTTGTATTCCATCATTTAACGTTGGATCATTTAGTTTGGCCTGCTCTAACATGATTTGTGTACCGCAAGGCTCAATTGTCTGGGCATTGACCATATTCACATCGCCAACTAATAGAAGTGCCACTAAAGCGATGCATAAAAGTGAAAAAGGCAGACTATTTTTTAAAAACCTGCCAACAACATTGATGGTTAGCACATAGGTTGGAATAGCAGTTGTACTCAACAACTTGTTTAGTTGCCTATCATGAATAGGACTTGGTTTAATTTTTCTCATATTATGTTATTTTAATTATTTAAGTATATTATTTCTGTGTTCACTAGTATTAAGTTACTTGTAACTTCAGTTCTTGATTTAATAATTTGTTAGTTCTTGTGTATTAGATATCACCCCTTGGCGGCAAATCGGTATATTGGTAAATGTTCTTGGTTGGCTTCATCTTTTGGTTTTTATCAGTTCAATAGTTCTTAGTGTTGGCTTCACTAGGTTGTACCCATTGTATTACATAACTACTAAATATAGATTTTGCATGGTAAATTTTCTTTTATGATGCTACTACTTCGCATTGTAATCCAATATAAAAACAATCATTTTCACATTTTAATATTTTGTTATTTCTCTTAACCCTATACCAACAGTTTAATTAATGCACTTTTAAATAAACTTGCTTTACTACTAGCAAATAGAGTTATGCGCTTTTTTGGTAAATTTATTTATCAAATCGCTAAGCAAGTTTGTTGTAATGCTTATTGCAGTTGTTTTAATAAGATTAAATGCAAACTATATTTAAAAAACGAACAATTATTGACGAAGGTTTACAAATATTTACTAGCTTGAGTTTCGGAGTATCGTAATCGTGTGATTTCCTATAATCTGTTACTCCTTTAACAACTTACACACATATTTTTTAGAAGCTGTTTTTGCAGTTACGAAGTAGATTCCTTTAGGTAAATGCGCAATATTAAACTCCTTGCCTCCGGTATTTACTTTTTCATTTATAACAACTTTACCTAATAAATCAGTAAAAGTAACCTCGGCATTTTCATTCATTGGTAAACTTATCCTTAGAGTTTCAAATGCTGGGTTAGGAGTTACTTTAATAGTCTCCTCACGAATACTTTCTGTACTAATAATTTTGTTATCAATAACAATTGTTTGTAATGGTAAATTATCACCTGCTGAAATTTGATTGGTGCCTTCAACATTATTAGATATACCAAATCTATTTGAAGAAGTACAAGGTTCAATTGCTGCTGTAAAAGCTAAATTTTTTCCATCAACTTCAAATCCTGGTAAGAGTTCAATGTTATTATTCGCTTTAAAATTGATAGTTCTTAAATCATATGTATTAGAGTTCTTAATAATAAAGTTACCAATTTCATCAGCGCCTACATCATATCCAGCTTTTATTATATCCGAAGCGGTGTATCTATAATTATCATTAACATTATAACTATTAATTGTTCTGTTAGATAAATATAGCATGCTTGGACATTTTTTATAAACCTCAACATCATCAATAAAAAAAGTTCCGCTTTCCGCCTTTATAAACATTCTCTTTGAATTAGTTTTTCCAGCAGGCACTGTAAATGTAGTTTCAAATTGTTCCCACTCACAATTTTTAGGATTTACATTTGGGTCAGGATATGAGCGGGTAATCGAAACAGCCTCCCAACTATTATTGTTATCACCATCAAAGTCATTTACATCGGAAAATCTAATTTTTAAAAGACAATTAATATCTACAGGGTCACTAAATTTACTTTTAGTAGAAATAAATTTCAATCTAAAAAAGTAAGGAATATTTTCTTCAAGTGTTTCTTTAATGTTAACTGCAATTTCGCCCTTATTAGGTTTAGAATTACCTATACCAGAAGCTTCAATTCTCCTTATACAAATGCATCTATTTATATTTAATTTATCAACAATTGGCATAGGAGTACATCTAAAAGGGTCGCCACCTCCAGTAGTAATAGAAGATAGTTCAAATAATTCATTATAGAAAACAAGACAATTTTGTGTGGATAAATCAAACCAACCAACTTGTTTTAATTCAGTGTTGTTATTACCACTGACATTTTGCCATGAATCAATACCAATCATTTGATTAAGCGAAGTTCCCCCATTAACAAAAATCTGCCCATTACTCTGGACAATATTATCACAATTCACTGACCCAGTTGCTGTATTTGCACTTTCAAAACTATAATTTGGGACTAAATTATTTTGTGCATTGGCACTAATGCACAAAACCATAGCAAGTATTATTTTCTTAATTTTTTTCATTTGATGATATTATATAGTTAATAACTAATCCAAAATGTTGGAAACGTGTACTCCAAAATATATTTTTTTCGTTACGATAATAATTATAAATGTCTGAAGGCACTGCAATGCAATATGCAGCTTCAGCATAAAATTTTTGAGTGAATTTATGTCCAATTGAAAATTTGTACTGAATGTTATAATAATACAACCTATTCCAATTAGTAATGTAATTTAAATTTTTAGTAATATTAAAGGTGTAATTGTTTTGTTGAATTTTGTAAGCATTTTTTTCAAAAAACATATAATTTAACCCAATATTTAGATAATTTTTTTTGACATTATACCTAAAATCAAAAGATAAACCTAACTTTTGGCCTTTTGTTTCAACTCGAAATTGCTTTTCTTGTAATATTATAGAGTCGCTATTATTCGGTGAGTACCAATAATCTTTATAAATACCAGAATTTAAGCTGAGTTGAGCATAATTATAAACAATACCCGCACCTACTTGTAAATGTTTATTTATTTTTCTTAATGTTCCAACATTCGTTATAAAAGTAAAGCCAGGTTTTGTTAAGTAGCCAATTTTATTAAGTTCGTGATTGTAATTATTAAAAAAACCACTACTTACATAAAAAACATATTTCTTTTTAATACCTACATTCCTATTTGTATCAATATCTAATGCAAAAGTTTTTAAGGCAATTAAACTTAGAAAACTAAATGTTAAAATGTTTTTCATTTGCTTATTATTAAATTTTTTAATGCTGTGTTCTCCTTTTTCAATTCAATAATATACAGCATCATTTCCTCTATTTTTCGCATTTGGATTTTTTGCATTTCAAATAAGTCAACCTCATTGTTCACTAATTCGGTTGCACTAGGCACATTTGGTAAGTGTTTATTAATTTGAAGGTACTTTTCAACTTCTAGTAATGGTGTTAGTTTATAGTCATCCTCAAACACATAGTCGCACCAACCAGTGGCACAAACCTTAACTTTATTTGTATGGGTCACACCATTTACTAGGGTATTGCCATTAACAACTGTTGTACCATTAATAGTTGTGTTTGCACTAACCGTTAATGGCTGTTTTATCAATACACCCCACTTGCTAAGCTCTAATACAGTACTTTGCGCTGCTTGTGCATCACTTGTATTTTGCGCAGTACTACCAGGATTGGCAGTAGTTGGAGGTAGACAAGAAAAATATAAATCACCTTCTGAATTACCAAAAATTGCACTTCCACCATTTCCATTTCCATTTGTTTTTGAAACAAACCCATTATTACTTGTGTTTCTCTCAGCATTAAATCCAATGTATGCATTACTATAATGTAAATCAGCTGTCATTGCACTACCTATTGTTAATGTGTTAGTTGGGTCATAACTAGTTTTGAAGGAAATATTATTGCTATTAAATACATTATTACTTACCCATTGACTAAATTCCTTTTCTATGCCATTTTTATAATACTTAGTAGCATCAATGATTCCATAAATATTACAATTACCTGTTACCAGACTATTACCATCTATTTTACTATTACCCCAAACCTCCAATGCCTCAGTTGGCTCAGCACCTGGTAGTGTAATGTTAATTCCAACCTTTCCACAGGTTGTTAAAGAATTTTTATAGCCACTTAAAAATTGCAAACTACCCCAATTCGGAGGGCTATCATAGCTACCATCTGGATTTAAATTTCCACAATTGGTGTTTGTCTTATAGATTAACTCCTGAAATTCGTATTCAGAATATGTAGATACACCTCCATTTGATAATAATTTTAGGAATGTTGGAGTGCTAGAAGCAATTGCAGGTAATTTTAGAGTACCTAATATCGTGGCATCTCCTCCAAACTTTGCATTACCACCAACAACTTCAAATTTTTCGGTTGGTGTTGTTGTGCCAATTCCTATTTTGCCAGTAAATAAAGCATCTGCATTTGGCATTAAGGTGAATCCTAAGTTATTCCCTGCTTTAAATTGTAGAGATGCTGGATTAATTGAACCTATAAAGTTGTTTGAATTGATACTATTACTTCCACTTTTTCCCCAATCATCGCTTTCTGGTTTATTCACACGCATATTTAATTCACGTACCTGGCAGCCAAATGCATCTGTTACTACAACTTGGTAATCACGTGCAACTAGATTCGTTCTGTTTTGCAAGTTTGAACCATCGTTCCATGAATATGTATATGGTGGTGTCCCTCCAACAACTTGGAGTGTAATTGAACCGTCATTGCAATTATAGCAAGATGTGTTGTAATTATTTGCATAAGCTGAAATATCAAATTGTACAATTCTTAGTTCTTCTGGCTCAGTAAGGGTTATTTCTTTTTCCACTGAACTTCCATTAGCATCAACAACATAACAATGGTAATAGCCCCCATGAAGACTTGAAATAGATTGTGTGTACTCACCATTTGACCATTTATACTGATAAGGAGGCACTCCTCCTGTAACATTTGCCGTAATTTGTCCAGTCCTTAATCCCTCGCAATTAACGTTGCTAGGTGTTAAGGTAACCGTTAGTTGCGCACTGGCATTAAGTGCCAATAATAGTAACGCAATTGGTAACAGTAGGCTTTTTTTGAGTTTTTGATACATTTTCATTTTATTTTTATTTTGAGGTTTATATTTTTTTGTAATTAAATTCGATGCTAGTAATGTAAAAACTAATACGCACAGCTTAACTTATTAAAGGTATTGAAATACAAAACTGAGTTAATAAGGAACTGAATTCAAATGGACATAAAATGTATTCTATGTGAAATTGGAGAATCAAGGCAATGGTGTTTTTCATATTTATATTTATTTAACACAAAGAAATAAGAAAACAGCTAATAAATTTGTTTGGGATAAAGATTTTCGGTTAACCGAAAAAATCAATTATATTATTGGAATTCTTATTTTTACTGGCTATGTGGAGGAAATAAACATTTCATGTACAGTAAAAAATTTCGGTTAACCGAAATTTTTAAATTAAGCGATATTATCAAACAAAATAACTTTATGCCAACCATTTTTAATTGCAAAATCTTTCAGCTCATGGCGGTTGTGAGTACCTGTAATTTTAAATAATTTGGTAATCTTATATTCTAAGCTACGGACATGTCGGCAAATTTTTAAGGCAATTTCTTCATTCTTTAAATTATCACAAATGTATTTTATAATCAGCAACTGATCTTGTTTAATGCCATAACTTTGAGGAGTCTTTACTTGTTTTTCTTCTTCTTCTGAAATAGATAGAATACCTACTACGTTATCATTGTCAAGTTCTTGATTTTTGCGAGGACTATATCGACTTAAAATGGCTTCAGAAAAATAAAATTTACCGTTATCAATGCTTGTAAATGCATTCCAAAAGGTTTCGCATGAACATCCTTTTTCGATAAATCCCTTGGCACCAATATTTACCATTTGCAATAATTCACCTTCGGTTTTTTTAGATGAAATAATAATTACATTTATTTTAGGAAAGCTGTTTGTTATGATTCTTGTTGTTTCAAGACCGTTAAGCTTTGGCATATCTATGTCCATGATAATATAGTCAGGTATTTCGCTCTCCAGACTACTCAATACATGAATACCATCATTTACTGATTTAATGTTTGCACTTGGATAAACAGCCTTTATTTTAGATTCGATTGCTTGGCAATCTTCAATTTGGTTTTCTACAATTAAGATGTTTTTCAGCATAGAATTATTTTTAAATAGCATTACGAAAATATCATTTAAAATTAAAATCACAAAAAATAGAGTATAAATAGGAATTTCTCCCACACCTTCCCATTAAGCTTTTATAATATTATTATCATTCATATTTTTTGAACATTACTAATATTGTGTCAACTTTATGATAATTAAATATGGAATTTCAAAAGCAACCATTTCTTTCTAAATACCGAACCACTGAGCAGATACTACTTTTCTTTATGCTGGCCATTCTAAGTATGGTTGTTTTTACCTCTATTGGAGTATTTGGAGCTATTGGAATTTTCAAAGTAAATATTTTTACTAATCCAGAAGTGATGAAACAAGCCAATGAACCTAATGTACTTGCTGCCCTACAACTCATGCAAACTATGCAGGCAATTGGCTTGTTTGTGATTCCTTCAATTGGTTTTGCAATGTTGGCAGCCACTAGCAAATGGAAATATTTAGCAGTTGATAAAAAACCGAAATTACTACCATTTATTGTAGTAATAATAATGGCAATTTTCGCAATTCCTTTTATAAATTATATGGGTGAATGGAATAGTCATTTACCATTTCCTCAATGGGTTTATGATAGGGAAAATGAGGCAGAAGAAATGATGGAGGCATTCCTAAGTTTTAATAGCATAGGACTTTTAGTTTTTAACTTATTTATGATGGCAATACTACCTGCAATTGGTGAGGAGTTTTTATTTAGAGGTGTTTTGCAAAAACTATTTTATAATTTAATTAGCAATAAACATCTAGCTGTTTGGTTTACTGCAATTTTATTTAGTGCCATGCACATGCAATTTCTAGGCTTCTTCCCACGAATGATATTAGGAGCAATGCTTGGCTATATGGTTATTGAAAGCGGAAATTTATGGTATAGCATTGTTGCTCATTTCACCAACAACTCAGTTGCAGTAATTATTACATACTTAATTAACACCAAAAGATTAGCTCCAGAAATTGAAACCTTTGGAGTAGGGAACTTTTCCATTTCTATGTTATCAGCAATACTAATGGTTTCTATGATGGTATTATTTGGTAAGCTAATTGAAAGTTCAAAAAGAGCAATTGAATAATTACAATATGTTTGTACACAAACTAACTTCTTGAACTTTAAAATAATAAAATATATATCAAGTAAACTGCTACTTTCTAATAATAGGCGTTATTCGAAAGTAGTTATAAACATTGCTGTTGCAGCTATTGCCATTAGCATAAGTGTAATGATAGTTTCTGTTTGCGTATTAAAAGGATTTCAGCAAGAAATTACGAATAAAATAATTGGATTTTCAGGCCATATTCATGTAACAGGCTTTAGTTCAAATTTATCTTTACAAAGCGAATCGATTGCTATTGATGAAAAAATAAAAACACAAATAAAAAATATAATTCCTGAGTGTAAGGTAACCGCTTACGCAATAAAAGGTGGAATAATTAAAACTAAAACTAACATTGAAGGTGCCATCTTAAAAGGATTAGACAAAGAATACGATTGGAGTTTTTTTAAGAACAATTTAATCGAAGGTATATTGCCAAACTTGAGCAATGATAGTATTCATGAAATTTTAATATCAAAGAATATTTCTTCGAAACTTAACTTAAAATTAAAAGATAATTTATACATGTATTTTATACAAACACCTGCCCGAATTAGAAAGTTTAAGGTTGTTGGAATATATAATACTGGCTTAGAGGAATTTGATAATAAATTTTTGTTCTGTGGATTATATAATATTCAGAAACTTAATAATTGGAAAAAAAATGAAGCTGACGCATTTGAAATATTATTACCAAAAAATATATCATTAAAGGCAGCAACTGATAATTTATATAATAACTTACCTCCTGAGCTAAACGTAGAAAGTGTCGAAGAACTTTTTCCTCAATTATTTGATTGGCTTGGGTTACAAAACTTAAATGTTATTATCATCGTTATTATGATGCTTCTAGTAGGTACAATAAACATGATAACTGCTTTGCTAATTATAATTTTAGAAAAAACAAAAACTGTAGGTTTACTAAAAGCAATTGGCGCAACTGATACAGATATTCGTAAAATATTTATTTACAATTCGGCTAATCTTATTTTTAGAGGTGCATTCATTGGCAATTTAATTGGGATAAGCCTTGTTTGCATTCAATACTATTTTAAACTTATTCCACTAGATGCAAGCAGTTATTATATGCAATTTGTGCCAATAAAACTTGATGTTCTAAATATATTTCTCATCAACATAATTTCTATTTCTATTTCAATAATATGCATGATTATTCCTACATTAATAATCAGAAAAATTAGTCCGGCAAGGGTAATGCGTTTTTAAAAAACGAATCAATTATTGTTTTTAAATTCAATAATAAATTTTGTTCCTACTTCCAATTTGCTTTCTACGCTTATTTTGCCACACATATGTTCTACATAACTTGCAATAATATTCAGTCCTAGTCCTGTTCCTTGAATATTCGTAGCATTTTGCCCTCTAAAAAATCTTTGAAAGAGATGCTCTTTATCCTCTTCACTAATTCCAATTCCATTATCCTTGACAGATAGTTTAAATATCAAATCCTCAACATGTGTTTCTATTTCAATAATTTTATTTTCTTCAGAAAACTTAATTGCATTTGAGATTAGATTAATAAGTACATTCCTAAATAATTTAGGGTCAAGATTTATCTTTGAGTTACCAAAGTGGTTATAATTTATTAGTTGTCCGTCCTTTAATATTCCCTTCATTTCGTCGATTACTTCCTCAATCAAACTTTTGATATCAAAAAGTATAAATGTTGCTTCCACCTTACCCTCTTCTATCTTGCTTAATGAAAGAAAATCACTTAAAATGTCATTAAGATTATTGACTGCTGAACTTATTCTTGCAACATGTTTATTTCTTTTTTCTTGTTGTTCGGTTAATGTATAATCTTGAATTAAGGATGCTGAGGAGAGAATGGTTGTAAGTGGCGTTCTAAATTCATGAGACGCCATTGATAAAAACCTTGATTTAAGTTCATTTAACTCCTTTTCTTTTTCTAAGGCATCAGTTAATTCTGTTCTAGATTTTTCTATTTCATCAAGCGCTTCTAACAATACTTTTGTTCTATCTTGAACTTTAGCTTCTAATCTTTCATTCGTTTCTTTTAATTCTTGTGTAAGCAACTCAAGTTTTTTCTGATTATTAATAGATATCTGTTCATTATTTTTACGCTGAGTTATATCTATAATAAAAACAAGAACAAACTTTTCTTCACCATTCATAAATGGACTTAAACTAATTTCAACTGGAAATTGGGAGTCATTTTTTTTCTTTGCAAACAAATCAATCCCCAGACCCATTTTTCTAGTATGCGGATTTTTGTTATAATTTTCTCTATTCTTATGGTGCCCTTGAGCAGAATTTTCGGGTATAAGTATTTCTACGGGTTTATTTATCAATTCGCTTTCACTATATCCAAATAATTTTTCTGTTGCCGGATTTATCATAATTATAGCACCATAAGAGTTTACAACTATAATACTTTCATTCGCATGAACATAAATTTCTTTCAATAAGCTATTATCTCTATCAAAATTCATTATTTTTAAATTATTAAATATTTTGCTAAAATAGAATAATGCCGTTGAACTTATCAACAAATTATGATTAAAGTCATTTTTCAAAGTATCGGTAGTCACCACTAAACTTCATAAAAATATTGACTATTGTTAAGATTATAATGTTTGGTTGAAATAAATATATTTGAAATGATACGCTCTAAAAATAAACAGTAAATGAGTTTTGAATAATTTATTTTTTATTGTTTTTAAAAAATATTATTGAGTTGCTTATTGAGATTAAAAATAGATTTAATAGCTATTATTCTGAAATTGAAGTACTTTTAAAATAATAAATGAAGAATATGAATTACAGATTAGAAAAGGAAAATTAGACTTATTTTCTTTGATAAATGAACTTGACAGAAACCCAAGAAAAGAGGAAAACTATAAACCTTATAAGACTATAAAAGAGCATTTCAAATCGTTAATAAATAATTTGGAATTCCTTAAGAAACGGATTAATTATAAAATTGAAAATATAATCACTATTGATTTGATTTTCATGATTTCTAAATTAGAAAAAATGATTATTGAATTGCAAAAAGAAAAGTATAAATATTACTTTATCAACTTTAAAAATTGCACAAGTTGTAAATCATTATGAAACTTAAATCAGAAGATACATCTGTAAAAAACAAGTGTTTTCATTGCGGAGACGAGTGCAATGCAAAAACTATAGCTTTAAATGACAAGCAATTTTGTTGTAATGGTTGTAAAAATGTATATCAACTATTAAATAAAAATCATCTTGAAAACTACTACTGTTTAAATGAGAGCCCTGGTATCTCACTAAAAGAAATTAACACCTCAAAATTTCAGTATTTAGATTCTGAAGAAATTGCAAAAAAAATAATTACTTTTTCAAATCAAAAAGTTACGCAGGTAACACTTTATCTTCCTCAAATTCATTGTAGCTCGTGTTTATGGCTGTTAGAAAACCTAACTAAAATAGATTCTAGCATTCTTTCTTCTCAAGTTAATTTTAATAGCAAACAAATATCTATTTCATTTTATCATCAAAATATTTCATTAAGACATGTTGTTGAACTAATTTCTAAAATAGGATATGAACCGCATATTTCCTTAAATGAAATTAATGAAAAGAAAAATACGATAGACAATTCTGTAAGCATAAAAATTGGGATTGCAGGCTTTTGCTTTGCTAATATTATGCTTATAAGTTTTCCTGAGTATTTAGGGCTAGATTATTCATCAGATAAAGTTTTAACTAACTTTTTTAGATACTTAAATTTGGGGATTGCCTTGCCAGTATTTTTTTACTGCGCCAAAGAATTTTTTATAAATGCTTACAAGAGCATAATTCAGAAACATTTAAATATTGATGCTCCTATTGCACTTGCAATAATTATTACTTTTTTAAGAAGCGTTTTTGAAATATTTACAAATGCTGGTGCAGGATATCTTGATAGTATGAGTGGAATAGTGTTTTTTATGCTAATAGGAAGAGCCTTGCAAAATAAAACACAAAAAACACTGAAATTTAACCGTGATTATAAATCATACTTTCCTGTTGCTGTTACGGTTATTGAAAGTGGCAATGAACTTACTAAGCAAATTGAAAATATTAAAATTGACGATGTTTTACTGCTGCATCATCAAGAAATTATTCCTGTAGATTGCATTTTATCGAAAGGAAAAGCAGAAATAGATTATAGTTTTATAACAGGTGAAAACACAAGTCAATTAGTAAATGTTGGTGAACTAATTTACTCAGGAGGCAAAGTAATTAGTTCCAAAATTGAGGTAATTACCGCAAAGCCATTCTCACAAAATAGCTTTACTCAGCTTTGGAACAATAGTATTTTTAAAAACAAAACCGAATCAAGTTCATTTGTAAACATACTAAGTAAATATTTTTCACTTGCACTGTTTGGCATTGCCTTTATTACCTTTATTTATTGGTTTTATGTAAATCCTTCAATTGCTTTAAACGCATTTACTGCGGTGTTAATTGTTGCTTGTCCTTGTTCTTTATTGCTAACCTCTTCATTTACTTTTGGATACATTATTGAAGTGTTTAATAATAAAGGATTATTTGTTAAGGGTGCTCAAACTATTGAAGAAATGTCAAATTCAACCCATGTAGTATTTGACAAAACAGGCACTATAACAGAGGCTAATAGTTCAAATATTATTTACTATGGTGCAGAATTAAGTCCGGAAGAGTTGTCAATAGTTATATCATGTATGAAGCAATCTATGCATCCTCTAAGTAAGGTAATTGCAGAGAAATTCTCAAATAAATATCGCATTTTAAACATTATTAATATTAAAGAAATTAAAGGTGAAGGAATTGAAGCTTGGGTTGATGACAAGCATATTAAAATTGGGAACAGAGAATTTACTAAGGCAGTAACAAATGAAAATGAGTTATCAAGCCGCGTTTATATTTCTATTGATAATAACATAAAAGGATGCTTTATTATTGAAAATAAAATCAAGGATAATGTGCAAGATTTAATCCATGAACTTAAAGACTTTTCTTTATCGTTATTGAGCGGAGATAATGAATCTTCGAAAGGACAAATGGAAAAAATATTTCCGAATAGTTCAGAACTCAATTTCAATCAGTCACCTATAAACAAACTCGATTATATATTAAAATTGCAGAATAATGGTAAAAAAGTAATAATGGTTGGCGATGGTTTAAATGACGCTGGAGCATTAAAACAAAGCAATTGCGGTATAAGTATAGTTCAAAATTATTTTTCTTTTTCACCAGCCTGTGATGGTATTTTAGAAGCAAAAAATTTATATCGTTTATCATCATTCATAAAGTCGTCGGTTGCGGCAAAAAAACTAATTAAACTTACTTTTGTATTTTCTATATTTTATAATATTATTGGGCTATCGTTTGCTGTAAGCGGAAATTTGCAACCAGTAATCGCAGCTATTTTAATGCCAGCCTCATCAATAAGCATAATACTTATTGGTTATTTTGGCACAAAGGCAATTGAAAAAAAATACTTCTAATATATTTTCTACTTTTACAATATTGAAAAACATAACTGTCATATTTTTAATTTCAATCTATCTGTTTTCTGCAACAGAATTGCATCAATTATTTAAATTGCCCTTATTATTAGAACATTTTTCAGAGCATAAACAAAAAGACAATTCACTTTCTCTTTACAAATTCTTAACCATGCATTATGCAACAAATGATGATAATGATGGCGATAAGGATAAGGATATGAAGTTACCATTTAAATCAAATGACGAATGCGCAAATTCTATAAATATTGCCTTTACACCAACCAACTTACTACTTACATTAAAGCCAATTTTTTTGATAAATAAAAGTTTTAATATTTGTAACGATTACTTTAGTCCTACTTCAGTGTTATCATCTATATGGCAGCCACCTCGGGCTTAATAGGGATATTAAATTTCTCATAAGTAGAAATTTTACTTCATATAGAAACTTTTTTTAATAGCTCATTAATAGTTATTAAAACTAAATTTCACATCATTTTTTACATTTAATTTATACAAAAAATGCTCAATAAAATAATAGCGTTTTCAGTTAATAATAAACTTATTATTTCTTTGTTTATTATTTCATTAATAGGATATGGTTCTTATCAAGTTACAAAACTACCTATAGATGCAGTTCCGGACATTACTAATAATCAAGTTCAGATAATAACAATTGCTAATTCATTAGGAGCAACAGATATTGAACGTTTGGTAACATTTCCAATTGAAATTGCAAATAGTAATATTCCTAATTTACATGAAATAAGAAGCTTCTCCAGATTTGGCTTATCGCTAGTTACAATTGTTTTTGATGACGATGTAAATATTAATACTGCCAGGCAACAAGTATCTGAACGCCTTTTAAAAGTGCAAGCAGACTTGCCCAAAGGAGTGGGCTCAATATCAATGGGGCCGATTACTACCGGATTAGGTGAAATTTATCAGTATACCATTAGAACTAAAAAGGGCTATGAAAAAAAATACACTTCTACTGACTTAAGAACGATTCAAGATTGGACAGTTAGAAGACAACTATTAGGAGTTAAAGGAGTTGCTGATGTAAGCAGTTTTGGAGGCAAACTAAAACAATACGAAGTTGCTGTTGAGCCATCAAAACTAAAAGCGAATGGAATAACGATAAACGATATTTTTTATGCGTTACAAAAAAACAATCAGAATACTGGTGGTGCTTATATTGAAAAAGGCCCCACAGTTTTGTATATAAGAAGTGAAGGTCTTGTTGGAAATATTAATGATATTAATAATATTTTTATTAAAAATACTAGTAATGGAACGCCATTATTAATAAGAGATGTAGCCGATGTGAAAATTGGTTTTAGCAATCGTTATGGCGCTTTATGTTATAATGATGAAGGAGAGGTTGCAGGCGCAATAGTTATGATGTTGAAAGGAGAAAACAGCAGTGAGGTAATTAAGAAAGTTAAAGAACGCATTACTCAAATTAAAAAAACTTTGCCAGAAGGCATAATATTAGAGCCATTTTTAGATAGAACCAAAATGGTGAGTAATGCCATCAACACTGTACAAACAAACCTATTAGAAGGTGCACTAATTGTTTTATTAGTTCTTATTTTATTTTTAGGAAATCTTCGTGCAGGATTACTAGTAGCATCTGTGATTCCACTTTCAATGCTATTTGCCATAATAATGATGAATATATTTGGTGTAAGTGGTAACCTAATGAGCCTTGGAGCCCTAGACTTTGGGCTTATTATAGACGGTGCAGTAATTATAGTCGAAGCACTGTTACATTCTTTACATAACAATAAAAAATACAATTCAAAAGTTAGTTTAAATAGCTCTGAAATGGACAATGAGGTAAAATATTCGGCGGGGAGAATGATGAATAGTGCAGTTTTTGGTCAGATTATAATTTTGGTAGTATACCTTCCTATATTCTTTCTAGAAGGCATTGAAGGGAAAATGTTTAGGCCTATGGTACAAACGGTAGTATTCGCATTACTAGGTGCATTTATTCTTTCTCTTACTTACGTGCCAATGATGAGTTCTCTCTTCATTAATAAAAGCACAACGAATAAAAAATCGTTTTCTGATAGCATGATGGAAAAAGTAGAAATGTTATACCAACGTTCACTTTCAAAAATTTTAATGATTCCTAAACTTATTATCTTGTTGGTAGTTGCTTTGTTTTCAATATCAATAGTATTACTTTCTAATTTAGGTGGTGAATTTATTCCTGCTCTTGAAGAAGGAGATTTTGCCGTAGAAACAAGAGTATTAACAGGTAGTAACTTGAATACAACTATTGAAGCTACTACAAAAGCAGCACACATTTTAAAGTCACAATTTCCGGAGGTGATACAAGTTGTTTCAAAAATAGGCAGTGGCGAAATTCCTACCGACCCTATGCCAATGGAAGCTGCTGATATGATGATAATATTAAAGGATAAAAAAGAATGGGTGTCGGCAAAAACATTTCCTGAACTTGCTGATAAAATGAATACTGCTGTTGCCAATATTCCTGGTATTGCAACCAGCTTTCAATATCCTGTACAAATGAGATTTAATGAACTTATGACTGGCTCTAAACAAGATGTGGTTTGTAAAATTTTTGGCGAAAATTTAGATACGCTAACAAAGTATGCTAAATTAATCAGTACCCTTTCCGCAGAGGTTGAAGGTACTAAAGGAATTTATGTAGAACCCATTAGCGGGCTGCCACAAATTGTTATTGAATATAATAGAGCACAAATTGCTGAATATGGATTGAATATCGAGGACATTAACAAGATAGTTAATTCAGGACTGGCAGGAGAAGTTGCAGGACAAGTATTTGAAGGAGAAAAACGCTTTGATATGATAGTAAGATTAAAATATAACCAAAGAAAAAATATTCAGGATGTGCGTGATTTATTAATACCAACTTCAAGTGGTTCACAAATTCCGCTTCATCAAATTGCGAAGATTCAGTTAAAGGAATCGCCAAATCAAATTCAAAGAGAAGATGCTAAGAGAAGAATAATTGTTGGTTTTAATATTGAAGAACGCGACGTGCAAACAATTGTTGAAGAACTCAAAACAAAGGTTGAAAAAAGTGTGAAATTCCCCAGTGGTTACTATATAACTTATGGAGGTGCATTTGAAAATCTTAAGGCTGCAAAAAATAGATTAAGCATTACTGTGCCAATATCATTACTATTAATCTTGTTGTTACTATATTTTTCTTTTGGTTCGCTAAAGCAAGGATTAATAATTTATTCAGCAATTCCTTTATCAGCAATCGGTGGAATTTATTCTTTATACCTAAGAAGTATGCCATTTAGTATATCGGCAGGTGTTGGATTTATAGCACTTTTTGGTGTAGCAGTGCTAAACGGAATAGTACTTATTGCTGAGTTTAATAGATTAATTGATGAAGGTTGGACAGACACTAAAAAAATAGTTTTAATGGGTACTAAAATTAGATTAAGACCTGTATTAATGACTGCATTTGTGGCTTCGCTTGGCTTTTTGCCTATGGCACTTAGCAATGGAGCCGGAGCAGAAGTACAAAGACCATTAGCTACCGTTGTAATTGGTGGTTTGTTGGTTGCTACCTTTCTTACCCTTTATGTTTTGCCAATACTCTTTATACTATTCGAAAACAAGCCAAAAGTGGCGAAAACTAGTATAGTAACCGTTTTAGTACTTGGCATTTTATTAGCATCAAATAATTTAAATGCTCAGAATTTGATTGGCTCTGATTTAAAAACTATTTCTCTTCAAGATGCTATTGAAATAGGTTTAAAACAAAGTTTAGAAATAAAAAACGAAAAGCTTCAAACTGAATATTATAAAAAAGTTATTGGTACTAGTTATTCTTTACCTAATACAAATATTGCTTTTGATTATGGGTCAATAAATAGTGCATATACTGACAATAAAATATCTGTCACCCAAGGTTTTAAATTTCCTACTGTGTATTCCAAAAATAAATCCGTCTTAAATGAAGAATGGAAAGCTGGCAGAATGTTGATTTCAGTAAAAGAGCACGAAATAAAAAAGCAAATTACTCAGGTATATTACAACTTAATTTATTTAAAAGAAAAACGAAAGTTATTGGAAAATGTAGATAGTAGCTTTACCAATTTTCTTACTCAAGCTACCTTAAGATTAAACGCAGGCGAAACAAATATCTTAGAAAAAATAACTGCCGAAAGTCAACTAGGACAAATAAAAATGCAATTGTCAAAATTAATTACAGATGAGGAGGTATTACTATTAGAGTTTCGCTATTTACTCAATTCAAACGTAAAATATACAACCCTTGACACTAATTTAAAACTTGAAAACATTAGTATTTACGACACTTCAATAGTTGAGCAACATCCTTATATAATGTGGTTGAAACAAAATGAAAATATTTATGCAAATAAATTAAAACTCGAAAAAGCAAAATTGGCTCCAGACTTATTTGCCTCTTACTTTAATGGAACAATAAGAGGAATTGGAGCGGATAATATCAATTATAGTTTAGTAAACAGATTTCAATCAGTGCAGCTAGGAATTGGAATTCCGGTTTTTTTTGGCTCTCAAAAAGCTGCAATTAGTGCATCAAATGTAAATTTAAACATCGCTAAAAATAATTTTTTATTCGAAAAGGAAAAACTAAAAAAAGAACTTGAGCAATCAATTCAATTATATAAAATGAATTTACAATCATTAAATTATTTTGAAGGTAGTGCCTTGAAAAATGCCTCCGATATTTTAAAAACAGCATCAATTCAATTGCAAAATGGTCAGATAAATTACTTAGAATGGACACTACTTGTAAACAATGCAATTACAATTAAAAGTGACTATTTAGATGTAATTAAAAGCCTAAACGATTGTATTATTAAAATCAATTCAATAACAAGCAAATAAAATGAAAATAAAAAATACAACCTTCTGCTTATCAATAATTCTAATTCTGATAATGACATCATGTAACTCTTCAAAAGAAAAGGTTAATGATGAGCCTAAAGACTTATTTCAGAACACAGTAATAATTACAGATGAACAGTTAAAAAATATATCATTAGAGGTAGGTAAACTAGAAGATAGATTGATTTCTTCTACCTTAAAAGTTAATGGTAAAATTGATGTACCTCCCCAAAATATGGTTAGCATTAGTATACCACTTGGTGGCTATTTAAAATCATCAGCACTTTTGCCAGGAATGCATGTACGCAAAGGAGAAATTATTGCGGTGATGGAAGACCAACAATACATTTCAATTCAACAAGATTATTTAACTGCCAAAGCAAAACTTATTTATACCGAAGCTGAATTTAATAGACAAAAAGAATTAAACGTTAGTAAGGCAAGCAGCGACAAGCTTTTTCAGCAGGCACAAAGCGACTATACCACACAAAAAATATTAGTCAAGTCACTTTCTGAAAAGCTAAAATTAATTGGTATAAATCCTGATAGATTAGACGAAAATAATCTTTCTAGAAGCATAAATATATTATCACCCATTGATGGGTTTGTTTCTAAGGTAAATGTTAATATTGGTAAGTATGCAAACCCTGCAGATGTATTATTTGAAATTGTAAATCCAACCGATATACATTTGGCTCTAACCATATTTGAAAAAGATATCGAAAAAATAAGTATTGGACAAAAACTATTCGCTTATTCAAATTCAAAACCTGATAAAAAATACTTGTGTGAAATAATCTTAATTGGAAAGGATTTAACCAATGACCATAGCGTTGAAGTTCATTGCCATTTTGAGCAATACGATAAAAATTTAATTCCAGGAATGTTTATGAATGCAGATATTGAATTAGTTAACAAACACTCTTTAACATTGCCAAATGATGCTATTGTAAATTTCAATGCCAAAGATTTCTTGTTTGTACAACTTAATAAAAATAATTTTGAAATGATTGAAGTTGAAATAGGTAATACTGAAAATAATTACTCTGAAATTATTTGTAAAAACATTGATTCACTCTCAAATAAAAATATAGTAACAAAAGGGGCTTATTCACTTTTAATGCAACTAAAAAACAAGGAATAGCAATGCATTAAATGCCAATTGACTTTAATTCACTAATTGTTGGATATGATATTAAAACCGCTTTGTGTTTACCTTGAAATACAAACATACTACCCGCAGCTACCGCAGATGCGCCTGAGTCAATGCCCTGCTTTAAGTGCTGCAAATTACCGGCACCTCCGCAAGCTATTACAGGAATATTTACTGAACTTGATACCTCCTGAATCAAATTCAAATCAAAGCCATTCATAAATCCATCTTTCTCAATTGAATTGAGCATAATTTCTCCTGCACCTTTTAATTCAACTTTTTGGGCAAATTCCTTTGGACTTATGGCCATTGCTTTTTCACCATTTCTAACCATTACTTTATACTTACCCCAAAAATCTTTTTTAACATCAATAGAGGCTACCGTGGCAGAACTTCCAAATTTTTCGGCGCATCTACTTATTAAATTAATGTCTTCACTCAAATATGAATTTATACAAACCTTCTCAATGCCGCTCTTTATTATTTCGGTTATATCATTTATGCTTTGAATACCTCCACCATAACACAAAGGCATAAAAGCTTCTGTGGCAATATCTTTTATATAGCTAAAGTTTGGTTTTCTTTTTTGATGTGTTGCAGTAATATCAAGAAAAATCAACTCATCAACTTCTTTATCATTAAATATTTTAACTGCATTAATTGGGTCTCCAATATATACTGGTTTCTTAAAACCAACAGTTTTCACCAAGCTACCTGCAGCATTGCATAATAAAACCGGAATAACTCTAGTTCTATACATTGCTAAAATAAATTAGAAAAATTACTTAGTAGTTTCATTCCGAACTTATGGCTTTTTTCTGGATGAAATTGAACTCCAGCAATATTATCCTTCTCAAAAGCAGAAGTAAATTCATATCCGTAATTAGAAGCTAATAATTCATCCGCACTACTGTTCAATTTAAAATGATATGAATGTACAAAATAGAATCTTGGGTCTTCTGGTAGTTCATTAATCAAACTACTTTTTTTACGCACTAATACTTGATTCCAGCCCATACTGGGAATTGTTAATGTTTCAGATATATTACTAAAATCAAATCGTTTTACAAACCCATCTAATATACCAAGCCCTTCTTTTAAACCCTCTTCACTTTTTTTCAGCATCAATTGAGCACCTAAACAAATGCCTAATACAGGTATTTTATCTTCTAAAATTCTTTTTTTAATAATAGAAATTAAAACAAACTTTTCTAACTGTTCCATTCCGCTATCGAATGCTCCAACTCCAGGAATAATAATTTTTTGAGCATTTTCAATTTCTAGCTTATTATTGGTGATAATGCTTTTAGCACCAATTTTTTTGAGCATGTTATAAACAGAGCCAACATTACCCATTTCATAATCTATTATTGCAATCATATTGTTACCAAAATTAGTAATTTTTTGGAGTCAATTTTATAAAGCATTCACTTGAAGATAAATCTATGATTTCAAATTGCTTCACAACTAAAAAGTAAAACTAATAAATTGATTATACATTAAATATTTTAATGCTAATTTATATTAAAATAAATATTGATTTATTGATTTAAAATTAGAATTTTGCAACCTTAAAAAATATATATTTGATATTTTAAAAATATTTATTTTTATTAATCATTTAACCTTCTAAAATAATTTTGATTAAACAATACCAAATATGTTCAAACTGTATCATGGATACTAATGATTATCCTGATATTACTTTTGATGAAAAAGGAGTTTGTTCTATTTGTCATATTTATTCAGACATTTCTGCTAAAACAGTTAAACGTGGTGCTAATGCAGAAAGTGCCATAAATGCAATGTTATCAGAGTTAAAACAATCTGGTAAAAATAAAGATTACGATTGTATTATTGGCGTTAGTGGTGGAGTTGACAGTACTTATTTAGCTTACAAAACAAAGGAGTGGGGTTTAAGACCATTAGTTGTTCATGTTGATAATGGTTGGAATACGGAGTTATCTGTTATGAATATTGAGCATTTGGTAAAAAAATTAGGCTTCGATTTATATACTTATGTTATTGACTGGAATGAGATTAAGGATTTACAACTCTCCTACTTAAAGGCATCAGTGCTTGATATAGACATTCCAACTGATAATGCCTACGCTGCTGCAATTTTCAAAATTGCAAAAGAAAAAAATATTAAGCATATTCTCATAGGTCATAATACTGTAACTGAAGGTTGGCTTCCACCAACATTCACTCATTTTAAATATGATATTATCAACTTAAAAGCTATTCATAAAAAATTTGGAAAGGTTAAGTTAAAAACGTTTCCTTATTTAGGAGTTATGAAAGGCTGGTATTTAATGAATATCAAAGGGATTAAAACTTATACTCCTTTAAATTGGGTTGAATATGATAAACAGAAAATAAAA
Organism: Flavobacteriales bacterium; assembly: GCA_040383485.1. Taxonomy (GTDB): domain Bacteria; phylum Bacteroidota; class Bacteroidia; order UBA4408; family UBA4408; genus JBEIDK01. The sequence continues at coordinate 1,760 of JBEIDK010000028.1, read as the reverse complement.
GAATTCATCCAGAAGGAACTTGGATGGCGTGATTATGGTGGGAAGCATTACGAAAATATATTTACACGTTTTTATCAAGGTTACATTCTTTACAAAAAATTTGGAATAGATAAACGAAAAAGTCATTTAAGTACCTTAATATGTTCAGGACAAATTACGCGAGAAAAAGCACTTCAAGAAATTAAGAAAAATCCTTATCCTACAGAAGAACTTTTACTTGAAGACAAGGAATATTTGATAAAAAAACTTGGAATTACTGAAGCTTATTTTGAGGAATTGATGAATAACCCAATTAAACAACATAAAGATTACCCTTCTATTTTGCATTGGTATGACCGCTTAATACCTTATGTTAAGTTTGCCAGAAAAATAAAAAAATCTATTGTTGGGAAATAATAAATAAAAAAGCCATCTATAATAAGATGGCTTTTTTATTACTTTTTTTATTTCTAGATTAATTCTAAACTTCTGGTAATAAATTTAGAAAGTTCTTCGCCTTTAAGCATGTTTTGGCTTAACAAAGCTAAGTCTGCCGCTTGCTTTGCTATATTTGTTCTTTTTACCGAATCGGCTTCTGCCAATATTTTTGAACTTAACGGATGGTTTGTATTTACTACCACGTTATACATTTCAGGCATTGAGCCAAACATACTCATTCCTCCGCCACCAAGTTTATTCATGTCCATCATTCTGCGCATGAATTCAGGTTGTGTTATCACCATTGGTTGGTCTTTTTCACTCATATTCTCAAATTGTATTGAGTACTTTTCTTTTGGTAATACTTCTTCAATAACACCTTTCAATGTTTCCTTTTGCGCATCATCAAGTTTTGAAATTGTATTTTCTTCCTTCTTAATTAAATTATCAATTACATCAGCATCAACTCTAGCAAACGATACATTCTCTAATTTACTCTCTAAATGATTTACAAAATGAGAATCAAAAGGACCATCCATAACCAACACTTCATAACCCCTATTTTTTGCAGCTTCAATAAAAGTGTGTTGCTCTACAACATTATTAGTGTATAAATAAATTGTTTTGCCGTCTTTGTCTTTTTGAGTATCCTTAACCTTATCAGTAAATTCCTCAAAATTGTAGTATTTGTTCTCGGTAGTTTTGAATAAGAAAAACTTATTAGCCCTCTCATAAAACTTCTCTTCACTCAACATTCCATATTTAATAAAAATATTAATGTCGTTCCATTTGTTTTCAAAATCAGCACGGTCTTTTTTCATTAAGTCTTCCAACTTATCGGCCACCTTTTTGGTTATATGGCTGCTTATTTTTTTAACATTGCCATCGGCTTGTAAATAGCTGCGACTTACATTTAACGGAATGTCTGGAGAATCTAATACACCTTTTAATAAAGTTAAAAATTCTGGAACAATATTCTCAACATTATCAGTAATAAATACTTGGTTGCTATATAGCTGTATTTTGTCTCGTTGAGGTTCCATTGTGTTTTTTAACTTAGGGAAATACAAAATACCTGTTAAGTTAAATGGAAAATCAACATTCAAATGAATATGAAACAATGGGTCTTCAAAATTCATTGGATATAATTCACGATAAAAATTTTTATAGTCTTCGTCGCTTAAATCTGCAGGCTTTTTTGTCCAAGCAGGAGCAGTATTGTTTATTGCTTTATCCTCGAAATGAATTTCAATAGGTAAAAATTTGCAATATTTATTAAGTAGTGTAGTGATTCGTGCGTTTTCTAAAAACTCTTCTGAATCATCAGCAATATGCAATGTTAT
>JBEIDK010000027.1:0-30695 GCA_040383485.1 Flavobacteriales bacterium | reverse complement strand
GTAAATAACTGATTTAAACCTGGCCATATATAATCTGCAAACTGTACTTCTACAATTGGCTTAAGTCCTACAGCACTCATTCCAACAGTACTGCCAATAATAAATGCTTCTTGTATTGGGGTATTAAAAACACGATGATTGCCAAACTTTTGAGCTAAAGTAGCTGCTTCTCTAAACACCCCTCCAAGCCTAGCTCCTACATCTTGACCATATAACAAACACTCATTGTGCTTGGACATTAGTTCTTGTATTGCAAACAAAGCACTATCAACCATCACCGTTTTTTCTTTTCCCACTGGTTCGCGCTCACCTAACTCTTGCATGATTGATGTAGGAGCATAATCATGCGTGTATAAATCTTCGGGAGTAGGGTCCTCGGCTTTTAATGCCTGATTATAATCTTGTAATACTTGAAGCGCTGCAAAGTCCTCGATTTTCTTCAATTCACGCATGTCAAAACCTTCTACTAACAATTGGTTAGTAAATCTCTTAAACGGGTCACGCTTTTGTGCTTCCTCCAAGTCGTCTCTATACCATTCTTTTCTAACACCGCTTGTATGATGATTTAGTAATGGAACTTTTGCATGCAATAAAAAAGGCCTACGCTCTTTTCTTATTGTTTTAATAATTTCTTGAACGGTATCATAGCACTTAAAAAAATCAGTACCATCAATGCTCTTGCTCTCAATGCCTTTAAAGCCTTTTATGTATTCATCAGCATCTTGTGCACGCGTTTCGGCAGCATTTGCGCTAATATCCCAGCCATTGTCTTGCACCAAATACAATATTGGCAACTGTTTTAAAGCAGCCATCTGGAAAGCCTCTGCCACTTCCCCTTCAGTAATACTGGCATCACCAAAAGAGCAAACAACAACAGGCAATTCATTACTAGGTATTTGCTGTTTTAAAGCATTTAGGTATGGATAAGGAATATTTGTTTTTTCGCAATATTGAAGCGCCAAAGCCACACCTGTAGTGGGTATGGCTTGCATACCTGTGGCACTGCTTTGCATGGGTATTTTTGGCATGTCGTCGCGCTTTAGGCTAGGGTGCGAGTAATATAAACGACCACCACTAAAAGGGTCGTCTTTTTTTGCAAGTAGTTGCAACATCAAATCGTAAGGTTTCAATCCTATTCCAAGCAGCATACTATCATCTCTGTAATATGGAGAAAGCCAATCTTGCGGTTTCAGTTGCATGGCACAAGCAAGTTGTATGGCTTCATGTCCGCGCGACGTAGCATGAACATATTTAGCAGTTACATCCTTATTGTTTTCATATAACTCAGACATGCTTTTGGCAGTGCACATGAGCTGATAAGCCTTTGTTAATATACTTTTATCTATGTTCGACATTAAATATTTATTTCAAAGCAAATAAAGAGAAATTAATTTGTTCTGCACAACTCACTAAATTATTTGTTTGGTAAGTAAAATCGACAATCAAAATTTAAGACAGATTAACGCAACCAAACTAATTTTTATTTTTATTTAATATTGGGCTATTACCTCAAGTGGGCAACTTGCATGAGCTTGATTCTTTGCCGAGTTGCACTTATTAAGGTGCATCTTGCAATATTAAACAAATGTTAAATTTGTCGTATGTTCGAAACACGAAAAACAAATTCTAAAAGATTAAATATTCTGTCAGAGAAAAACTCATTTATGCCAATCACAACTGAGCCGCAGAGGTTATTTAAATGTTACGTAAAAATAAAATGATGTTTTTTATAATTTTAAAATATCATAATTTTTGTCAAATCAAGGAAACCAATATTTCATATCATTAAAATAACTAATTTAGCGCTGTAAAATTAATATTTAGGAAAATGTCAAACACACTTACTCCAATTATTGTTAGTAAAGAAAGTATTCCAGAACTAACTTTTCCAAATACTGAAGTTTTAGAGAATAAAGAAGCAATAGCACAAAGGCAAAATGAACTTGAAAGAGCAACTACACTTGGTAATGTGGAGCACTCAAAAATTAAAATAATTTTTGAAGATGATAAAGGTCTGAAACAAGTAGAAACTACTATTTGGGCAACAACAGACAAAAGAATTATTATAAAGGGCGGTGTCGTTATTCCAATTAACAGAATACACGTGGTGAAAATTTTGTAAAACTTAATTTTCATGCCAAAATAAATTTAAAAAACAATACCAACGCACTAATTCAAAATTAAATTATCACATAAAATGAATAAAAAGTTAATAGTAATAGGCTCATTAATATTAGGTGTAATAATCTTGTATAGTTTTTTTGTAGGCCGTTATAATAAAATGGTTGAACTGCAAACACCTGTAGATAAACAGTGGGCAAATGTTCAAAGCGCATATCAACGTCGCTCCGATTTAATTCCTAATTTAGTTAGTACTGTTAAAGGTTACGCTGAATTTGAAAAGTCAACGCTTACCGAAGTAACTCAGGCTCGTGCAAAAGCCACAAGTGTAAATATAGATGCAAGCAAGCTAACACCCGAAACAATGAAACAATTCCAATCTGCTCAAGATGGTTTGTCTTCATCATTATCAAGATTACTTGTAAGTGTAGAAAAGTATCCGGAATTAAAAGCAAATCAAAATTTTTTAGAACTTCAAGCTCAACTCGAAGGAACGGAGAACAGAATTAATGTTGAACGAAATAGATTCAATGATATGGTTGGAGAATACAATGTCTACATTAAAAAATTTCCAAGTAATATTTTAGCTGGCCTTTATGGAATGCAGCCTAAGGTGTTTTTTGAAGCTGCTGCTGGAAGCGAAAAAGCTCCTGAAGTTAAATTTTAAGAACAAAATGAAAGAATTTCTTTCTAAATCTCAAGAGGATAATATTTTGCAAGTAATTGCTGCTGCTGAATTACAAACTTCAGGAGAAATAAAGGTACATATTGAATCTGAATGTAATTATGAGCTGCCATTAGAAAGGGCTATTGAGGTGTTTAATCAGTTAAAGATGAACGAAACCCAAGAAAGAAATGGGGTAATTATTTATGTAGCTACAAATTCGAAGAAATTTGCAATTTATGGCGATAGTGGTATTAACAAAGTTGTACCAACTAACTTTTGGAATGAAGTTGCTGCAGCAATGAAAGGCCAATTTGCCGATTCTAATTTTGCCGAAGGTATTTCAAGAGCGATTTACCTTTGTGGCGAAAAGCTAAAAACATATTTCCCCTATAATAATAATGATACTAACGAACTTACAAACGATATTTCTTTCGGTAAATAAATAATATGGAAATTTTAATTAAAGCAGCACAGCTTATATTGAGCTTATCACTGCTTATTGTTTTGCACGAATTGGGTCACTTTATACCATCAAAACTTTTCAAAACAAGAGTAGAAAAATTTTATCTTTTCTTCGACCCTTATTTCTCGCTTTTTAAACGTAAAAAAGGAGAAACTGAATATGGTATTGGTTGGTTGCCCCTTGGTGGATATGTTAAAATATCTGGAATGATTGATGAAAGCATGGACAAAGAACAGATGAGTTTACCTCCACAACCTTGGGAGTTTAGAAGCAAACCAACTTGGCAAAGGCTTATTATTATGATTGGTGGTGTAACTGTGAACTTAATTTTAGGGATACTTATTTATATATGTGTTCTTAGTTATTATGGCGAAGAATTTATTGCAAGCAAGGATCTTAAATATGGCATAGCTACTGATAGTTTGGCTAGAAAGGTAGGATTTAAAGATGGTGATAAAATTGTTAGCGTTGATGGAATTGTTATTGAAAATTTCAAAAAAGTTCCAGTGCAAATAATTATGGAACAAGCCAAAACCGTTCAAATTATTAGAGACGGTGAGCCAATTGAGATTAATATTAACATGTCAGACATTGGTAAAATAATTAAAAATACTGCCGATTTTATTTCACCAAGGTTTCCATTTCAAGTTGCGGAATTCAATTCAATAAAAAATGGGGAACAGGCAGGTATTAAAATCAATGATTATATCGTTGCTTTAAATGGTATACCAACTCCTTACTTTAATGACTTTAGAAATGAAATTACTAAGTACAAAAATAAAGAAGTAATAGTTACAGTATTAAGAAATGGAAAGAATATTGATTTAAAAGCAAAAGTAACTGAAAAGGGTTTTCTTGGTTTAGTGCCAACTACTTTAGATAAAATATTCAATGTTACAAAACACGATTATACTTTTGTTGAAGCAATTCCCGCAGGCACAAAAAAAGCATTTACAACGTTAACTGACTATATAAAACAATTCAAATTAATTTTTAATTCAGAAGTAAAAGGTTATGAATCCCTAGGTGGTTTTATCACCTTCGGTAAGGTGTTTTCACCTACATGGGATTGGTTAAGTTTCTGGAATATTACAGCCTTCTTCTCTATTGTGCTTGCAGTAATGAATATACTCCCAATTCCTGCTTTAGATGGTGGTCATGTAATTTTTTTACTCTATGAAATGATTACAAGTAGAAAACCAAATGAAAAATTTATGGAGTACGCTCAGACTGCTGGTATGGTTTTACTTTTAGGCTTACTTATCTTCGCCAATGGTAATGATATTATGCGACTTTTCAAATAATAAAATAGCACACTTTTATATGCCTTGAATATTTTTAAAAGAAATATTCAAGGTTTTTTATTTCTACTACAGCATCTATATTTATCCTGCCATATATGTGTGGATACATTTCTTGATTAGTTGATTTTTCGAAAATGAGTTTACTATTAAGTATTGTTTCTTCAATGCATAAAACAACAAGATTTTCCGAGTTTAAATAGTATCTCTCATAAACTCCTTTTACTTGTTCAAATAATGATGTATGAATAAAACCTTCTTTTAACAGAGAATCACATTCATAATAATTCAGTTTAATTGCATTATTCCAGTCTTCTTCAGTAGTAATATGGTATATCATTATTAAATTTCAGTTGTAGAGTAAAGTATAGGTTTGCTTGGTGAAGCATCATTTTCAAATGGCGCAATTTGCAAGTTTAATAGGTATAATCCATCTTGTATATTAACAGCTGCATAAATCATTTCTGTAATAGTTTTACTGTGCTGTGTATTATGTGGGAATTGCCAAAATGCTTTATGAGCTGCTAGAACCCCATCATCTTTTTCACGGTCTAAACTTGGTAAATCAATAAGAAGGTGTTTGATACCTTTTTCATTTAAATATTCGATTGCTGTTTTATCAATATATGTAGGATTAGTGTTTGAGTAATTAATATGTAACTTTTCATTACCATTAGGTTTTGTTCTAATTATTAATGCTTCAACATTCTTTTTATTGTCAAAGCAATGCATCAATTGTTCTTTTGTAATTAAACTGTCTCCATTAATTTTTTCTGGTTCAACGCTTATTAGTTCAGCAAAAAACATAAATGTTGTAAGAGTTGAATTAATACTTTCTTCATCAGCGCTAATATGCCCAACACATTCAGTGTGGGTGCCATGAGCATGAGGATTAAAAAATATATTTTTAAAATTTACACTGTTACCTTCTTTAACACTTCCTACCCAAGTTCCCATTCTTACAGGTTCAATGCTAATCGCATTAGCATACCATGCGCGTGTAGCGTTTTCATTGCTAGTCAAAGGCATAGAGATGTCTAAGGGTTTAGAAAAATCAACCTTGTATTTTTTTGAGTTATGATTAATAATTGCTTCCATAATATTTCAGTTTACAAGGTAAATAAAATTTTTTAAAGTAAATTTTATGTTTAAAAAAAAGCATGCGAAAAATCATTCAAATTTATTTAGGTTTGTCACATACATAAACATTACTTGAAACTCAAAAAAGAAGATATAACACCTGTTGAAACACCCTTGATGAAGCAATACAATACCATCAAGGCAAAATACCCTGATGCTATTTTATTATTTAGAGTTGGAGATTTTTATGAAACTTTTGGTCAAGATGCAATCAAGGTTTCAGGAATATTAGGAATTGTTCTCACTCGCAGAGCAAATGGTGCAGCTATGTTCATTGAATTGGCCGGATTTCCACATCATGCTTTAGATACCTATTTACCCAAGCTTGTTAGAGCAGGCAATAGAGTTGCAATTTGCGACCAGTTAGAAGACCCAAAATTAACAAAAACAATTGTAAAAAGAGGTGTAACAGAATTAGTAACTCCTGGTGTAAGCTATAATGACAAGACTCATGATGTGAAAAATAATAATTTTTTAGCTTGTTTACATTACAATACTAAAAACGCTAACCATGCGGGCATTGCCTTTGTTGATGTTAGCACTGGGGAGTTTTATGCAGCACAAGGTGAACTATCATATTGCCAAAAATTAATACATACTTTTAAACCTAATGAAATTGTCTTTTCTAAGGCGAATAAAAAAATATTTATTGAAGCTTTTGGTGATTCATACTATTCCTTTGCCGCTGACGATTGGGCTTTTCAATTCGATTATGCCAATGAAACTTTATTAAAACATTTTCAAACCAATTCTTTAAAAGGATTTGGTATGGATGAAATGGCAGACTCAATTATTGCAGCTGGCGTAGCTATTCATTATTTAAAAGATACTGCTCATGATAAGCTAAAACATATCAGCTCAATTAGCAGAATTGATGAAGACAAATACATGTGGCTTGATAGATTTACACTTCGTAATCTTGAACTTTTGTATAGTCAGAACTATAATGCTAAAACATTATTTGAAGTTATTGATTATACCACAACAGCAATGGGTAGCCGCCTACTAAAGCGTTGGTTGGCATTGCCTTTGAAAGAATTATTACCCATTATTGAAAGGCAACAAGTAGTTGAATATTTTTTAAATCAATCCGACTTATTGAATGAAATTATTGTGCAATTGAAACGAAGTGGTGACCTAGAGCGTTTAATTTCAAGAGTTGCTGTTGGTAGACTAAATCCCCGCGAATTACTGCAACTAAAAAATGCCTTGCAAGCAGTAGATATATTAAAAAAACTATTAAAAGAACAAAAGTCATCAACTGAAGCTTTAAAAAAAATTACAGAGCAATTAAACCCATGCCTATCAATTATTGATAGAATTGAAAAAGCAATTGATGAAAATTCTCCTTCAATGGTTGCTAAAGGTGGCGTAATTTGTTCAGGATATAATGAAGAACTTGATGAATTGAGAAATATACAAAGCAATGGCAAAAATTATCTTCTTCAAATTCAACAACGCGAAATAGAAAATACTGGAATATCATCTTTAAAGGTAGCCTTTAACAGCGTATTCGGTTACTATCTGGAGGTTACTAATGTTCACAAAAATAAGGTTCCAGAAAATTGGATGAGAAAACAAACCCTCGCTAATGCCGAACGTTATATTACTGAGGAACTAAAAGTATATGAAGAAAAAATAATGGGTGCAGAAGATAAAATTGTAGTTCTTGAACTCAGTTTATATAACGATATAGTTATTAGCCTTCTTGATTATATAGCTCCGATACAATTGAATGCTTCATTAATGGCTCAACTTGACTGTCTATCTTCCTTTGCTTTAACTGCTACAAAAAATAATTATACAAAACCTAAATTAAACGATACCGATGCCATTGACATCAAGAATGGTAGACATCCTGTTATTGAAAAGCAATTACCTAATACCGAATCATATATTGCTAATGATGTTTATTTAGATAATAATCATCAACAAATTATTATGATTACTGGCCCAAATATGAGCGGTAAATCTGCAATTCTTAGACAAACTGCTCTTATTGTAATCCTGGCACAAATAGGAAGTTATGTTCCTGCAACTTATGCTTCAATTGGACTAGTTGATAAAGTTTTTACTCGAGTTGGTGCAAGTGATAATATTTCATCAGGAGAAAGTACTTTTATGGTTGAAATGAATGAAACTGCCAGTATAATGAATAACCTAAGTAATCGTAGCCTTGTTTTGTTAGATGAAATTGGTCGAGGTACAAGCACCTATGATGGCATCTCTATAGCTTGGGCAATTGCAGAATACTTGCATGAACATCAATCTTTTAAAGCTAAAACATTATTTGCCACTCACTATCATGAGTTAAATGAAATGACAAATAACTTTTCGAGAATTAAAAACTTTAATGTTAGCGTTCAAGATACTGGCAACAAAGTAGTATTCTTAAGAAAATTACAGCAAGGTGGAAGTCAACATAGTTTTGGTATTCATGTAGCTAAAATGGCTGGAATGCCTAGTAAAATTATTACTAGAGCAAATACCATTTTACAAACCTTAGAATCTACTCATAACAATCCTAATCAACAAGCGCAAAAAGAATTAGCCAAGAAGAAGGAAGAATATCAACTTAGTTTTTTTCAATTAGATGATCCTGTTTTAAGCCAAATTAAAGATGAGTTAAAGCATATTGATATCAACACCTTGACACCTGTTGAAGCATTAATTAAATTAAATGAAATTAAAAAATTAGTAGGTAGTAATTAAGAACTTACAACTATTCGATAATGAACTGCTTTTTAAAATATCTTTTAAATCTCACATTCATATTGTTATTTTCTAGTAACATGTTTTCTCAATTCAGCTTTAAAAAAACTGATTCATTAAAAGTTTTTGACAATACAAAATTGATGAAAATGCCTTTTGCTGGTGGTTTTAATTATATGCAATTTTCAGAACTTGATTTGGATTATGATGGCGTTAATGATTTGTTTTCATTTGATAGAAGTTCAAACAAACCGAATACTTTTTTAAATGCTGGCATTACCGATAGCATTGATTACACTTATGCACCTCAGTTCTTAGGCAATATACCCAAAGGATTAAAAGATTGGGTTTTACTTGCTGACTACAATTGTGATGGAAAACAAGATATCTTTACTCAAAATGGTGGAGCAATTAAAATTTATAAAAATGATGGTAATGCAAATATTGGATTACATTTCACGTTAGTAACTCAAAAATTATATTCAATTTATTTTTCCGATTCCATACCACTTTATGTCTCATCCGTTGATATTCCTACTATCTCTGATATTGATAGTGACGGAGATTTAGATATTGTAACTTTTTCATCTAACGGTGTTTATGTTGAGTATCATCAGAATTTATCCAAAGAGCTATATGGCAATTGCGATAGCTTAAAGTTTTCATTAGCAACATCTTGTTGGGGCGATTTTAAAGAAGACCAATCTAGTTGTCAACTGACATTTAACCTTCCTTGTGGTAATCTTGCGAATCAATTGAATGGTCAAGAAGAACGAAATACTATGCATTCGGGTTCAGCGCTACTTGCCTTAGATTTAGATGGAGATAATGACAAAGACTTATTGCTTTCCGATATTGGTTGTAGCACAATTACCGCAGTAACAAACGGAGGAACCATTACAGATGCCTTAGCTACAGCTGAAGATATTACTTTTCCAAGTTATAATGTGCCAGTTAACCTAACTATATTTCCTACTCCCTTTCTTTGTGACGTCAATAATGATGGAAAGAAGGATTTATTGGCTAGTCCGAACACTACTACAGGGAGTGAAAACAAATTTAGTTCCTTACTTTATAAAAATATCGGCTCAAATTCATTCCCTAATTTCAAATATCAAAATAATCAATTTCTAGTCAAGGATATGATTGATAATGGAGCGGGAGCATATCCAACATTTTTCGATTTTAACAATGATGGACTATTGGACTTTCTGGTTGGCAACATCGGAAGATTTGAAAATAGCTTAAATAAGGCTAGACTAATGCTCTATAAAAATATTGGTACAAATAATTATCCTAAATATAAATTAGAGGATGATGATTATTTAAACTTGTCTACTGCATCGAATTTAAATTATGTAAAAACAACATTTGGCGATTTAGATAATGATACTGATTTGGATATGTTGATAGGGAATGGAGATGGTAAACTTTTCTACTATCAAAATGTTGCCTTGTCTGGTTCTATTGCAAACTTTCAATTAGTAAGTTCATATTACGGCTCTATTGATGTAGGCAATTGCGCTGCCCCACAATTAATTGATGTTGATTTTGATGGCAAAATTGATTTACTCATTGGAACTCAAAAAGGCTACATAAAATATTATAGAAATACTGGCACTAGTCAAAATCCAACCTTCACATTAATTTCGAATACCTTTGGTAATGTTTATACAGGGTATGATAATGGTGTACTTATTAATGATGGTTTCTGTACTCCGCAACTTTTTAGTGTAAATGGATCTAATCATTTATTATGCGGTTCAAAGTCAGGAAGTATCTATAGATATACGAATATTGATAATAATTTGGGTGGAACTTTTACGAAAATTGACTCGAGTTATTTGAAAATTTGGGAAGGAAATAATTCTTCCATTTCTATTGCTGATATTAATAATGATGGGCAATTAGATATGTTAATAGGTAATATTTGTGGAGGATTAAATTATTTTTCAGGAGATATCACCGCATCTATTTATAAGACAAATATAATTGAAGATTTAGTGAATATTTATCCTAATCCTGCAAATGATTTTATAACTTTAATTTCTAAAAACACCATTGAGAATCTATTCATTAATGATTGTCAAGGACGAATTATTCGCAATTTAGATTGCAACTCTAATTCTATTGAAATAAATACTTCTCAGTTAAATAATGGTATTTACTTTCTAAGAATTCAAGTAAAAAGTTCAACTATTTCTAAAAAGTTAATCATCAAACATTGATTTGTAAGTTCAATGAAGAGATTTCCTAAAAAAGAACTTTCTTTGTAGCCCAAAATAATTATGGCTATTACCGGAAAGGCTTTTGATTTCATTATTCTTAAACGTATCTATGAATACGTTAGGCCATATAAAACTATTTTTTTTCTTACCTTAACCTTAACAATAATACTAGCATTTCTTTCACCATTAAGGCCTTGGCTTGTGCAGTATGCTTTTGATAATTATGTTATTAAAAAGGAACTTCAAGGATTAGTTAATTCTTGCTTTCTAATTTTTTTGGTTTTGCTAATTGAAACATCATTACAATACACTGTTTCATTTCTTACTAGTAAAATTGGCCAATTAGTTATAAATGACTTAAGGACTTCTTTGTTTAAAAAGATAGTAAATTTTAATTTATCATTTTTTGACAAAAGTGCCGTTGGTACATTGGTTACAAGGAATATTAGCGACATACAAAATATTGCCGACGTTTTCTCACAAGGATTTCTTGAAATTGCAGGTGATATTTTAAAAGTACTGATAATTATTATTGTAATGTTTGCTGCAGATTGGCAATTATCAATTATCAGTCTTAGCACAATACCTCTTCTATTAATTGCTACCTATATTTTTAAAAATGCTATAAAAGGTGCTTTTACCGAAGTTAGAAATGCAGTATCACAATTAAATGCATTTGTTCAAGAACATTTAACGGGCATGTTGGTCGTTCAAATTTTCAGTAGAGAAAAGGCTGAGCTAAATAAGTTTGACACTATTAATAAAAAACATAGAGATGCAAATATTAAAAGTGTTTGGCACTATTCAGTATTTTACCCAGTAGTTGAAATATTAAGTTCTGTAAGTATTGGTTTGCTTATATGGTGGGGAGCAAATGGGGCGCTTGCCGATAAATATACCTTAGGTATGATTATATCTTTTACAATGTATATTAATCTCCTTTTCCGGCCCATTAGAATGTTAGCAGATAGATTCAATACCTTACAAATGGGAATGGTATGCGGTGAAAGAGTATTTGCTGTTTTCGATACAATTGAACAAAACAATAACTTAGGTAAAATTAGTGCTGAAAAAATTACAGGTAAAATTGAATTTAAAAATGTATGGTTTAGCTATAAAAAAGAAATTGAATCAGAAGCAGATTGGATATTAAAAGATATTTCATTCGTATTAGAAGCAGGAAATACCTTAGCTCTTGTTGGTGCAACAGGTTCAGGAAAATCTACCATAGCTTCATTAGTAAATAGATTTTATGAATTTCAAAAGGGCGAAATATTAATTGACGGAATTGATATTAGAAGTTATGAGTTAAACAGTTTGAGAAAAAAATGCAGTATTGTCTTGCAAGATGTGTTCCTCTTCTCTGATACAATTGCTAACAATATAACACTTTTTGAACCAATTAATATTGATGATATAATTGAAGCCACAAGGACTATTGGTGCAGAGCAATTCATTGATAAGCTTGAAGGAGGATATGAATTTAATGTCAGAGAAAGAGGTGGCTTACTATCGGTGGGACAGCGACAACTTATATCATTTATAAGGGCCTATGTTCAAAAACCAAAAATACTAATTATGGATGAGGCAACTTCTAGTATTGACAGTGAAAGCGAAGAGCTAATACATAATGCAACCGAAAAACTTTCGAAATTGCAAACAACAATTATTATTGCTCATCGTTTGGCCACTGTGCAACATGCAAATTTAATCTTGGTTTTAGATAATGGTATTATAAAAGAAAGAGGCAATCATTTGAATTTATTGGAATCTGAAGGTATTTATTACAATTTATACCAAAAACAATTCAAGCAAAATTTAAATTTTGTTTAAATTATGAAACTTAAAATTAGATTTACCACTCAAAAATTCAAAAGGATATTTTAATTATTTCTTAAAATAACAAATGGCTCCGTAGTTCAATTGGATAGAATGACAGGTTTCGGCCCTGTTGGTTGGGGGTTCGAATCCCTCCGGAGTCACTTTTTACATCGAATTTAAATTATCAAATTCGTACTGTTTATAAATATTAAAAAAAATAGCCTAACATGTTGCAAAGTATAAATTCAAAATATATTTTTGTCCGGTTAGTTTTTAACAAAAAATAAATTTATGTCATCACATTCAGCAACAATGGAATCATCAGTTCACTGGAAAGGGGGAGTTTCTCCTTTTGGTGTAAGCTACGGCAAAATGATGATGTGGTTTTTCCTAATTTCAGATGCCTTTACTTTCTCTGGTCTTCTCTCAGCGTATGGTTTTATGCGTCATAAGTACCCAGATATTTGGCCTGACCCAGGACAAGTTTTCACACATTTTCCATTTTATGAAGGTCATATTCCTTTAGCATATGTTGGTTTAATGACCTTTATTTTAATTATGTCATCTGTAACTATGGTTTTAGCAGTAGAAGCAGGTCATCGTAATGATAAAAAAGCTGTAACTTTATGGATGTTACTCACCATTATTGGTGGTTTAATGTTCGTAGGTTCTCAAGCTTGGGAATGGTATCACTTTATTACGGGAACAGACCATGGAGCAATTAGAAATCAATTAATTGATGGCAAATGGGTTGATGCACCTTTTTATGGAGCTAACTTAACATACAATGAATATGGATTGCCTGTTTTTGGAGACTTCTTTTTCTTTATAACAGGTTTTCATGGAACACACGTATTTTCTGGAGTTGTAATAAATATCATTATTTTTTGTAATGTACTCGCAGGTACTTATGAAAAAAGAGGACATTACGAAATGGTAGAAAAGGTTGGACTTTACTGGCACTTCGTAGATTTGGTTTGGGTTTTTGTTTTCACATTCTTTTACTTACTATAATTTTTAATTTTTAATTCATAATTTAAACAAGATGTCAGAATTTCACGATAATTACCCTAGTTACGAAACAATGGCTCATCACGATGAGGCACATGGTAAAAAAATAAGAAGAAAACTTTGGAATGTATTCTGGATAATGCTTGCCATAACTTTATTAGAGTTATGGATTGGATTTCAGCAAGACGCATGGCACTTAAAAGGAACTGTAACATTAAAAGTTATTTTCATAGGGCTTACAATTGTTAAGGCTGCTTTTATTGTATTGGAATTTATGCACCTTGGCGGCGAAAATAAATTCTTCAGGTATGTAATATTAATCCCTTATGCAGTTTTTATTATTTACCTCATTGCCTTATTAGATATTTTTGAAGGTACTTACAGTCAAGAATATCGCCAAAGCATAGATAAGGTTTATTATGAAAAACCAGCGAATCATGATGGCGCAGAGCACAAAGCGGAACCAACACATCACTAACAAGAACTAATTACAAAAAAAATTGTTTAAACAACGCAGGAAATCTTTCCTGCGTTTTTTATTAAATTATGGTATATAGTAATACAAATACAAAAAGAAGATGGCTCATGTTTTTATTTACTTTGCCTTCTATTTTATGTCTAAGTTTTTATTTTTTTGTAATTCGCAAACCCTTTACAGAAAATAAAACGCCTATTTTTAAAAGGTTAAACTATTATGGTCCAAAAAAAATCCTGAATAACGATACTGTTTATTTTAAAGTCGAAAATTTTAAAGCATTAACACAAAGTGGAGAAATATTTGGCGAAGATATTATTGGTCAAAATTCTTTAATAATATCCTTTGTTGATTATAATGATAACCTTACTACTCCGAGAGTTCTGGGTCAATTATATTCTGCTCAAGAAAAATTGAAGCATTTAAAACAAACAAAACTTATTTCTTTTAATGTTAATCCAAATAAAAATGGGTTACAACAAATGCTTGTTTTATCTAATAAGGTGCATGCTCAAAAACATAAATGGTTATTTCTTGAACTAAAAGAAAATAACTTCAAGGTGTTTGCCAAAAATAACTTTTGGTTTTTTGGTAAAGATTCTAAAGTTGAAATAAATGACCTTATGCATACATTATTTTTATTAGACAAAAAAATGCACATTAGAGGTATTTATGATGCTACATACGTTGAAGATGTAAAAAGAATATTGGACGAAGCTATAGTTTTAGACGGAGAGTATCGGTTTGAAAAAAATAAAAAGAAATAATATCTAAACTTTATAGTATTTCAATAAACATATAAAGGCGGTATTTGTTAAGTAAACAATTATTATATATTTTTGTAAAAAAACAATTAAAATTTAAATTAAATCTAAATTAAATGTCAACAACAACACAAACAAAATTATCTTCTAAAGTAAAAGATATAAGTTTAGCGGCTTGGGGTCGTAAAGAAATTAATTTGGCAGAAGCCGAAATGCCAGGATTAATGAGCCTTCGTGAAGAATTTGGAAACAGTAAGCCTTTGGCTGGTGCTCGTATCGCTGGCTGCTTACACATGACAATTCAGACAGCCGTATTAATAGAAACTCTAAAAGAGTTAGGTGCCGAAGTTTCATGGTCTTCATGTAATATTTTCAGTACGCAAGACCATGCAGCAGCCGCAATTGCAGCTGAAGGCATTCCAGTATTTGCTTGGAAAGGAATGAATGAGCAAGAATTTGAATGGTGTATTGAGCAAACAATATTTGCTTTTGAAGACGGTAAACCGCTAAATATGATCTTAGATGATGGTGGTGATTTAACTAATATGGTAATAGACCGTTTCCCAGAATTAGTTCAAGGAATAAAAGGTCTTTCAGAAGAAACTACAACAGGTGTTTTAAGATTACACGAACGCGTAAAAAATGGTACTTTACCAATGCCTGCAATAAATATTAATGATTCAGTTACAAAATCAAAGTTCGATAATAAATACGGCTGTAAAGAAAGTTTAGTTGATGCTATTCGTAGAGCAACTGATTTAATGCTCGCAGGTAAAGTAGCAGTTGTAGCTGGTTATGGTGATGTTGGTAAAGGTTCTGCACAATCATTATCTTCTCAAAATGTTCGTGTTATAGTAACAGAGATTGACCCTATTTGTGCTTTACAAGCTGCTATGGACGGTTATCAAGTTTTAACTATGGATAATGCTGTTAAAGTTGCTGATATTATTGTAACAGCAACCGGTAACTTTAATATTGTTACTGAAAAACATTTTAAGGCAATGAAACACAATGCTGTTGTTTGTAATATTGGCCATTTCGATAATGAAATTGATATGGCTTGGCTAAATAAAAATTACGGAACTTCTAAAGTTGAAATAAAGCCACAAGTAGATAAATATACTATAGATAACAAAGACATTATTGTGTTAGCTGAGGGTAGATTAGTAAATTTAGGCTGCGCTACAGGACACCCTTCTTTTGTAATGAGCAATTCATTTACAAATCAAACATTAGCTCAATTAGAGTTATGGGAAAATTCATCAAGCTATGAAAATAAAGTTTACACTTTACCAAAACACTTAGATGAAAAAGTTGCGAAATTACACCTTGCCAAAATTGGTGTTGAATTAGAAACACTAACTCAAGGTCAAGCAGATTATATTGGGGTTTCAGTTAATGGTCCTTTCAAGTCTGACGAATATCGTTACTAATATTAGTATTCTATTTTAAATAAAACCTCTTCATTAATTTGAAGAGGTTTTTTATTTTCTTTACACTCAAATGTTTGAAACTAACCATAGCAAAATCTACTTTCCAAATCTTAATGGCTTAAGGTTTATTGCTGCACTTATGGTAGTTATATCCCATATCGAGTTGTTTAAAAAGTATTATTCAATTCCGAATTTATATGATAATCCAGAACTGAAGTATCTAGGGAAGCTAGGAGTAATGCTATTCTTTGTACTAAGTGGATTCTTGATAACAAATTTATTAATAATAGAAAAAAAAAACTTTAATACAATTAAAATTAAGAATTTCTATTTACGAAGGATATATAAAATTTGGCCAATCTATTTTCTTATTTCATTTATTGGCTTTTGCATATTACCTTACATTGAAATATTCTCTGTACCAAATCTGATGCAATCTTTTTATACAGGATTCAAACTAAAAGTGATTTGCCAATTGTTCTTCTTACCATATGTCGCTCCAATATTATATGCATTTATGCCATATACCTTTCAAACGTGGTCAATTGGAATTGAAGAGCAATTTTATCTATTTGTTCCAATTTTAATAAAAAAAGCAAAGAATTTAATCTCTATTCTATTTATAATACTTTTTATTAATCTTCTAATAAAATATCTAAGTGTAATTTATTACTATAAATATCCAGGGATATTTAGTTATTATTTGTACAGTTTTGCAATTACAATTTCATTTGGAGGAATGCTATTTGGCTCAATTACTGCTTTAATATATCAAAACAACTATTATAATATATTATCAGTACTTTATAATAAATATCTTCTCTTTTCTTCATGTTTGCTTTTTATATATTTCTATTTAAAGTATTCAATTTATTTCACATGGTATTATGATGAAATATATGCTCTGTTTTATTCTATTATAATACTAAACCTAGCAACCAATCAAAAATTTAAATTGTTATTAGAAAATAAATTTTTTAATTATTTGGGTAAAATTTCATATAGCACTTATATGATACATAATATTGCAATTGCTGTCGTTTTCAATATTCTTTCAAGGTTAAATTGCATGAATAATCTTATGCTTTACACCTTAACAATTCTATTGATTTACCTACTAAGTGCCTTGATGTACAGACTAATTGAAACACCGTTTTTAAAAATTAAAGAAAAATACATTTCATGAAAAGCTATTATTTAATCCCAATTTTACTCATTATTCTAATACTTATTGATGTTTATTTTTTTCAAGCTGTTACAGTAATAATAAGAGGTTCTAGCCAATTTAAAAAAAATATTGTATCCAATATATATATATCCTTTTGTGTTTTAACTTATTTAATTTTTGTAGTAATTACTTTGATAGGTCCTCAAAATCTGAATAAATTTATTCGACAATATGTTTTCGCAATATTAATAATAGTTCTAATTTCCAAATTAGTTGGAAGTGTTTTTTTACTTATGGAAGATTTAAGCAGATTGTTTAGATTTATTTATTTTAAGCTATTCTCAAAAACAAATGAACAGAATATTGGTCGATTAAATTTCGTTTCAACAATAGCCGTATTATTAGCTGCAATACCTTTTAGTTCATTAATATTGGGAATGATAAAAGGAGCATATGATTATCAAGTTAAGAAAATAAAATTGGTGTTAAATGACTTACCAGAAGAATTTGAAGGACTTAAAATCGTTCAGATTTCGGATTTACATGTTGGAAGCTTTACTGAAACACATCATTTAAATAGTGCTTTTGACTTAATAATAAAACAAAGTCCTGACATAATTTTTTTCACTGGCGATTTAGTGAATGACCGTGCAAGCGAAACCATTGGTTATGAAGAAATATTTAAAAAGTTAAAAGCACCATTAGGTGTTTTCTCTACTCTAGGCAATCATGATTATGGCGACTATGTAAGACCTGAAGATTGGGGAAGTCCAGAAAAAAAGAAAGAAAATTTGGAAAATTTAAAACAAGTGCATAAAAATGCTGGATGGCAACTTTTAATGAATGAAAATCACATTATAAATAGAAATGATAAGAAACTTGCAATTATAGGAATTGAGAATTGGGGAGCCAATTTAAGATTCCCTAAATATGGTAAAATGCATGATGCAATTATTGGAGCTGAAGAGGCTGATGTTAAGTTATTGCTTTCACATGATCCATCTCATTGGGAAGCACAAGTATTAAAAGAATATAATACCATTGATGTGATGTTTTCTGGACATACCCACGGAATGCAATTTGGTATTGAGATTCCAGGTTTTAAATGGAGCCCGGTACAATATTTTTACAAACAATGGGCTGGTTTATATAAAATAAACCAACAACAACTTTATGTTAATAGAGGTTTAGGATTTATAGGTTATCCAGGAAGGGTTGGAATTTTACCAGAAATCACCGTATTCACGTTAAGTAAAATTTAAAAATAATTTAATTGATTATCAGGTGGTTAGCGATTTTGTTCATTATAATAGCTAAATGTGAATAAATAATAACTAATATTATTTGCATATTATATACTTAATTATAATTTTGCATCTATAAACAAGAAATTATTAATTAAATTAAATAAAAAATGAAAAAAATTCTATTAACTTCTCTAACTGCTTTGGCTTTAGTATTGGTTGCTCAAGTATTAACAGCACAACCAACTGTTCTTCCTTCTTTCCCTGGTCCGCCAGTAACACCGCTTCCAATTGATGGTGGATTAACATTAATTATTGGTGGTGGTATAGCATATGCTGCTAAAAAAGCATACGACAAACGCAAAGCATAATTATTAAAGATAAAAGTATTCAGGCTTTCTCTGTAAGAGAAAGCCTTTTTTTTTGATATTTTTCACCAAATTTTGTTTAAAAATCTTTCTGTTTATTTTAATTTAGAAAAACACATATCTAATGTAATTATTGCTGAGTTTTTTGTTCAGCTTGTAAATACAGCACTTTTTGCAATACAACTTATTTATATGCAAAAGGAGGGATACAATGATTACCAAGGAGCAACTGCAGTTTCGTATAGGTTTTTAGGTGTTTTATTATTTGCTCTCCCTCTTGGCCTAATAATAAAAGGTCGCAGATTGATTGGCTTATTTAAACTTGCTTGTTATGTTTCACCATTTCTTTCATTGCTTATTATATATGCTATAGACCAGAAAATTACTTGGTTATTACTTACCTCTCAATTTTTTTGGGGTATATCTTTTACATGTATTCAAATACCAATAATGCCATATATCCTAAGAAATTGCAAGGTAGAAAATCAAACCGAAGCAATTGCTCTAAGCTACAGTACTTTTAGCTTTGCAGGTATTTTTAGTGGTCTATTAATGGCAGTATTGAACAATTTTAATCCAATAATTTTTAACGAAAAATTCCTTCTTCAAATAATAACTTTTTTGTCTTTTTTTGGCATCTATTTTATTTCGAAAATTAATTTTCAAGAAAGTATTCCCTCATTAAATTCTAAACGAAGAGATTTAAGTGACTTTGACTGGAAATTAGTAACAAAGGCATTAACACCAACATTAATAATTGCAGTAGGTGCAGGCTTAACAATACCATTTGTTAGTATTTTCTTTTATAATGTTCACGGAATGGATACTGATGGTTTTTCAATTTTAAATTCTTTAGGAGCAATGCTTGTTGCAATTTCAGCATTGTTAGTTCCGTACATTAAAAAAAATATTGGTTATAAAATTGCTGTTCCTTCAACACAATCTTTTGCGGTATTAGCTCTAATTTTATTGGCCACAACACAATTTTATAGCAGTCTTAGTATTGCTGTTTATATTGCCAGTGGATGTTTTTTACTAAGACAGCCACTAATGAATATGGCCGGGCCAATGACAACCGAAATTGTATTGAAATATGTAGGAAAACGCAATCGAGAAGTTGTAAGTGCATTAACTGCAGCAATCTGGAGTGGGAGCTGGTTTATTAGTTCAAGAATATTTGCGTTTTTAAGAGAAGATGGTGTTGAGTATGTTTACGTTTTTTTAATTACCTCATTGCTTTATGGTATTGGTGTAATTTGGTATTATTTTCTGATTGCAGATTATGTTAAAAGAGAAAATTTGGGATTGATTGAACAAGATTAATGGCTGGTATTTATATTCATATTCCTTTTTGTAAACAAGCATGTCATTATTGTGATTTTTACTTTTCTACATCTGTTAAAAATAAAGATGAAGTTATTGATTCCATAATTAGGGAAATAGAATTTCGACAATTTTTTTTCGAGCCAACAGATATTATTGATACTATTTATTTTGGAGGTGGTACACCATCAATTATAAATAAATTTGATATTTATAGAATTCTTAATAAAGTCTATTCAACATTTAATGTTTCAAATAAAATTGAATTTACTATTGAAGCAAATCCAGACGATTTAACTCTCAGAAAACTAAAAGAATTAAATAATTTAGGAGTTAATAGACTAAGTATAGGTATACAGTCATTCGATGATTATTTTTTAAAGATGATGAACCGCAGCCATAGTGCTTCTGATGCCTTGGATAGCATATTATTGGCACAACAGGCGGGATTTAGTAATATAAGCATTGACTTAATGTATGGCTTACCAAATCAAAAAGCTGAAAATTGGATTAATGATTTGAAAATTGTAAGTAAACTAAATATACATCACCTTTCTTGCTATTGCTTAACTGTTGAAGAAAAAACAGCCTTGTCTAAATTGATTAAAGAAGGTAAAATAGAAGGTATAAACGAAAATAATTCAAATGAACATTTTGCGTTATTAATTAATTGGGCTAACGAAAATAAATTTGAACATTATGAAATTTCGAATTTTGCAAAGCAAGGTTTTAGGTCTATTCATAATACCAATTATTGGTTAAATCAAAAATACTTAGGACTTGGGCCTTCTGCTCATTCATACAATGGCTATAAGAGATTAAATAATATTAAAAATAATGGTCTGTACATAAAATATATAAACACGAATAAAAACTTTTACCAAGAAGAGAATCTTACCAATACTCAAAAAGCAAATGAGTTTATTTTAACAAACCTAAGAACAATATGGGGTATTGATATTGGTATGTTTGAACAGAAATTTGGAAAAAGTTATAAAATTCAATTATTAGAGAACTTAATCATGTTAGAAAATAAGCAGCTAATTATTAAAAATAATAACATAATAATGTTAACACAAGAGGGCAAGTATTTTGCTGATTATATTGCATCTGAATTGTTTTTCACATAAAGCAGTATTACTAAACATGTTAAGTTTATTGCATGCCTCGTTTAGTTTATTGAGGCTTTTTTGCTTAATTTGTATCCATATAACATAATATGTCTGATAATAATTTTGTTGATTATGTAAAGATTTGTTGCCGTTCTGGTAAAGGTGGCGCAGGATCAATGCATTTACATCGTGATAAACTTACTGCCAAAGGTGGTCCTGACGGAGGTAATGGCGGTAGAGGTGGGAATATTATATTAAGAGGAAATAGTAATTTTTGGACTTTAATTCATCTAAAATACAGGAAACATGTTATTGCAGAACCAGGCGGAGGAGGCGGAAGTTCATTACGAACTGGTGCTGATGGTAATGATGAATTTTTAGAAGTACCATTAGGAACTGTTGCTCGTGATGCTGAAACAGGCGAAATTGAATTTGAAATAACTGAACATGGCGAAGAAAAGGTTATTTTATTTGGCGGTAGAGGAGGTAAAGGAAACGACCATTTTAAATCATCAACAATGCAAACACCTCGTTTTTCTCAACCTGGTGAAGATGGTCAGGAAAAATGGAAAATCCTTGAGCTAAAGGTCCTTGCCGACGTTGGTTTAGTTGGTTTTCCTAATGCCGGAAAATCAACCTTATTATCTGTTTTAAGTGCTGCAAAGCCAGAAATTGCAGACTATCCATTTACAACATTAACCCCTAATTTAGGAATTGTTCCATATCGCGATTATAGGAGTTTTATAATTGCGGATATTCCTGGTATTATTGAAGGTGCGCATGAAGGAAAAGGTTTAGGCTTAAGATTTTTAAGACACATAGAAAGAAATAGCATGTTGCTTTTTACTGTAGCAGCTGATTGCGACGATATTAAAAAGGAATACAAAATATTGTTGAATGAACTAAAACAGCATAATCCAGAATTGCTAAATAAGAAAAGACTCTTAGCGATTACTAAAACAGATTTATTAGATACTGAATTGATTAAAATGCTAAAGAAAACATTGCCTAGAACCTTACCTCATATTTTTATTTCGGCACATACTCAATTAGGCTTAGTTGAATTGAAGGATTTATTGTGGAAATCATTGAATGAATAATAATACATGGCAAGTGCTAGTAAATTAAAGATTGATTTTGAATTCGATTCAATTTTAATCGGATTGTCCTCTAATTATGAAGATTATAGGTTGTGTTGGCAATTAAATCAGGATTTAAATTGGGAATTAATTAGAACTGATAATCTTCCGTCTATACAACCAAAGAAAAATTTTGGATTATTCGAATTACAGGAATCCATGACTGGACATGTAATGTTTAGCCATATTGATGATGATAATTTTATTGATAATTATTTGATTTCAAATTTTAGTGATACTGGTTATTTAATTCCTGAATATAAACAGTGTAATTATTTTTTGTTAATGAGAGGAGACTCTGCCAACCAAGAAGAAGTAAATAGCGTATTAAAAATAATACAGAATATAGAATTAGTAAATAGTGTTTTTATTATTGATTTTAATTCAATAAAAGATATTCAAGCATTAATGTTTTAATAGAAAGTTAAAATTTGAAAAGCAAAATTTTTATTTTATTTTTTTTTCTTTGTATCAAATATTCCTTTGCCCAGTTTGATAGATTGCCTATTAGTTTAAACCTTGAAGGTAATGTACCAATTAGTTTAGCAAATAAATTATTTGTACGTTCATTTACCGGAAATTTAGACTGGAATGCCAACTTTAGTTATCACAAAAAAAAATATGAAATAGGTTTGGTATATAGACGAACAAATTTCAAAGCAGGGTATAAATACAAAGCATACAATACAGCTATTAAAACGAAGTTTATAATTAATTCATATGGAGTGAGGTTGATGTATACTTTCTTTGACAACGCTTATTTTTATACCCAAATAGGTGCCACAACTTATTACAGCTATGGATTGTATAACAATATTACCTTCAAGGAAATTCCACAGCCAAATGTAAAGTTCAATTTTTTTACCATTGAACCGTCCATATGCATTAATTATAAAGCATCAAAATATGTTGATGTTGGGTTTCAGGTTAGTAATAGTATTGCAACCTTGCGATACAATCCAAGTATAGCAAATTTAGACGAAACTAATAAAATTGACTTTTCTGATATTGGGTCAGACAATGGCTTGACAAATTTCTTAAGTTTCGGATTTACATTTAAGTGGTACCTTCAATTCGAAAAAAGCGATTTATAAACTTCAATTTCTTCTTTTCAAGACATAAATACTTTCAATAAAAAAAGTATTTTCGCACTTCAATAAAATATAATTATTAAAATTATGAATTACGATATAATAGTAATTGGAACTGGTCCTGGAGGATACGTAGCTGCAATACGTGCTGCTCAATTAGGTTTGAAAACTGCAGTAATAGAGCGTGAAAGTTTGGGCGGTATTTGTTTAAATTGGGGTTGTATACCAACGAAGGCATTATTAAAAAGTGCCCAAGTTTTCGAATACTTAACTCATGCAGCTGATTATGGAATAACTGTTGCAAAACCAGAGTTCGATTTTTCGGCTGTTATAAAGCGTAGTAGGGGCGTGGCCGAAGGCATGAGTAAAGGCATTCAATTTTTAATGAAAAAAAACAAAATTGATGTAATTATGGGCACTGGTAAACTTAAGGCTGTTAAAAAGGTTGAAGTTACTGATAGTGCAGGCAAAGCAACAATTTATGAAGCCAAAAACATTATTTTGGCTACAGGGGCGCGTTCACGTGAGCTACCAAACTTAAAGCAAGACGGAAAAAAAGTGATTGGTTACCGACAAGCAATGGTATTACCAACCCAACCTAAAAGTATGGTAGTAGTTGGTAGTGGTGCTATTGGTGTTGAGTTTGCATATTTTTATGCCACAATGGGCACTAAGGTAACAGTGGTAGAATTTTTACCTAACATTGTTCCAGTTGAAGACGAAGAAGTTTCAAAACAGTTAGAAAAATCGTTAAAGAAAATAGGAATTGATGTGATGACTGAAGCTTCAGTTGAATCAGTAGACACAAGCGGTGCTGGTTGTAAGGTTTCAATTAAGACTAAAACAGGAATGCAAACTATTGAAGCTGACGTTGTATTAAGTGCCGTTGGAATTGCAGCAAATATTGAAGGTTTAGGATTAGCAGAAGTTGGTGTGAAAACTGATAAAGGTAAAGTACTTACGAATGAATTTTATGCAACAAATATAGCAGGTGTTTATGCCATTGGAGATATTGTTGGAGGACAAGCATTGGCTCATGTTGCCAGTGCCGAAGGTATTATCTGTGTTGAGAAAATTGCTGGTCATCATCCAGAGCCATTAGATTATAAAAACATTCCTGGTTGCACCTATTCTAACCCTGAAATAGCTAGTGTAGGATATACAGAAAAGGCTGCTAAGGAAGCTGGATATACAATCAAGGTTGGTAAATTTCCTTTTAGTGCCTCGGGTAAGGCAAGCGCAGCTGGTGCAAAAGATGGATTTGTAAAAGTAATTTATGATGCTAAATACGGTGAATTACTAGGTGCACATATGATAGGTGCTAACGTAACTGAAATGATAGCTGAAATTGTTGTTGCTCGCAAGTTAGAAACAACTGGTCATGAGATGCTCAAAGCAGTTCATCCTCATCCTACCATGAGCGAAGCTATTATGGAAGCTACAGCTGCTGCCTATGGAGAGGTGATACATTTGTAGATTTACATTACAATAATAAAAAGCCCGAAATTAATTTTGGGCTTTTTTGTTTATGTTTACTTAATACCTAAGAAAATTATATTTTATTCAAATATTGGCATAGAATATAATTTTAATTGGTTTGCTGAAGAAATTGGTAATCATTAAAAATTTACCAAAAGGATATTTATAATGAGTTAAAAATGTTACATGAGAGCAATGAAGTTTTATCTGCTTTTTTTTGAAGTCCACTTTATTAAAGACTAATAAATTTATTATTCAGAATAATATCTTCAAAATAAAATAATAGCAAGAATTGAAAATAACTTATAGCAATTCAAATAAATTACAACATTTTACTTCGTTTTACAAAGTAGGGATGCAAAATTTGATTGATATCCATGTGAATATCTGCATCTATAAAGTCAATCGCAAATTGGTGGCATTTTAACTTTAGTTTAGCATAAAATGCATTTACATTTTCTATGTACTTTTCTTTAATCTGATTTGGGTTTAACTTTAATGACTCACCGCTTTCCATATCAATAAATTCATACGGTCGGTTTTCGAACTCAAAATTCATTTCCTTACTTTTATCATTCACATGAAAAAGAATTACTTCATGCTTATTGTGTTTTAAATGTTGCAATGCATTAAACATGTCATCATTATGTTTGCCATTATCAAACATATCACTAAAAATAACAACCAAACTACGCTTGTGAATGCTATCGGCTATGGCATGCAATACCTTAGTGGTGGAGGTAGTATTCTTTTTTTCAGGATTATATTTTAAAAAAAGATTGTCCAATTCATTAAAAATCATTTTCTGGTGCACCACGCTTGATTTTGCTTGGGTGTGTACCTGCAGTTCATCAGTAAACACTGAAAGTCCAACGGCATCGCGTTGCATTTTTAATAAATATACAAAGGCAGCAGCACAGTATGCCGAAAAGGAAATTTTATTGTATGGTTTGTCCTTAGAAAAAACGCCTTCTGGGAAATACATGGATGAAGAATTATCAATTACAATTTGACAACGCAAATTGGTTTCTTCTTCATACTTTTTAATAAATAATTTTTCTGTTCTACCATACAATTTCCAGTCAATATGTTTGGTAGATTCACCTGAATTATATATTCTATGTTCGGCAAACTCAACTGAAAAGCCGTGAAAAGGGCTTTTATGCAATCCTGTAATGAAACCCTCAACTACTTGTTTTGCTAATAATTCAAGATGACTGTATGATTGAACTACTTGATGATTTAACATAGCTGCAATTTATGCAATTAGTTATTAGAAATAAAAATCCAATAAAAAAAATAAAGCAAAAATAACACTTGCAATTCCGTTTGTAGTAAAAAAGGCAAGATTAATCTTGCTCAGATCATTAGGTTTTATAAGTGAATGCTGATATACTAGAAGTATTGCAAAGGAACCAAAGCCCATCCAATAAAACGTGCCTGCATTTAAATAATAGCCTGGCAAAAAAATTAGAAAAGCACTGCATAAATGTAATGTTCTAGAGAGTGCTAAAGAGCCCAGTCTTCCGAGCTTTACAGGTATTGATTGTAATTGTTGATTTTTGTCGAACTCTTCGTCTTGCAAAGCATAAATAATATCGAAGCCACTCACCCAAAACATTACTGAAAGAGATAACAAGACAGGGATAAAATTAAACTTTCCGGTAACGGCTAAAAAGGCACCAATAGGCGCTAATGACAATCCTAAACCAAGAATTAAATGACAAAGTGCAGTAAAGCGTTTTGTTAAGCTATAGCCCAATACTATAAGCAATGCAATGGGAGATAAATAGAAACAAAGTGGGTTGATGAACCAAGCACACAAAATAAACATGATGGAATTGAAGAATACAAATATCAAAGCCTGGTTAGGTGTTATAATTCCTGCCGGAATTTCACGAATAAATGTCCTAGGGTTTTGTTTGTCTATATCTCTGTCGGCCCATCTATTAAATGCCATAGCAGCACTTCTGGCGAATACCATACATAAAATTACAAAGGCAAATTTTTGTAAACTAAATGTAGCATTCTCAATTTTTAATGCTAAAAAAAATCCAACTATTGCAAATGGCAATGCAAAAATTGTATGGCTAAATTTAATGAGAGATAAGTAATTTTTTATTGTATGTGTTGGCATATTTAGTCTTGTTCTATTTAAACAGAAAATAATAATTATTGTTCAAATACTTGTAATTTTTTTTAATTACTTATTGAATCTTTTAGTGAGTAGAATTTTAAAGAGTCTTCTTTTTGTTCAAGTTGCGTTTCTGCATAATTATTTAATAAGTAGTCATAATTGTCAAAGCCCTTATTCGGAATTTTTATGCTGTACTTTTTCCTTTCTTTATTTGTTAAGTTTTGCTTTCTCAACCAAGGATTAAATATTTTAAGCACCTTATAATTCAATTCATATTTAATCGCAAATTCTGTAAAGTCGGCAATAGAAGAATCAATAACGATATTGTGAGTTGGTATAACTGGATATAAATCTGACTTGCGAATATAAAAGCCATATTTCTTGGGATTTCCCATTATTTCTTTAGCCGCAAGTATTCTAAACACATACCTACTTGTTTCAGTATTTAAAAGTAAATCATAGTAATTGCTCACTTTCTGAATATCAATCTGTTTGTTTAAACCGTTTGAGCCCATGTTATAAGCCGCTGCAACCATGGTCCAATTATGGTAAATTTGATAAGCATCATTAAAAAACTTACATGCTGCAACGGTAGATTTTTCAACATTGTAACGCTCGTCAATTTCTTCATTAATTTCTAGTCCAAATTGCTTGGCTGTTGGTTCCATAAATTGCCAAAAGCCAACAGCACCAGCATTCGATGTTGCATTTGTAAGACCACTTTCAATTAATGCAACATATTTAAAGTCGTTAGGAATATTATTTTGTTTGAGGATAGGTTCAATAACTTTAAACCATCTATTGCTTCTTTTTAAAAATAAAATTGACTGTGTCTGCCAATAGGTATTGATTAAAAATTCACGGTCAATATTTTCTCTAACCTCAAAGTTTTTAATTGGCACTTGTTCGCCAGCAAAATTTAAATTATTAGGAATATCAATCGCAAAAACACGGTAAGCTCTTTTAAAATCTGATTGGTATTGTAAGTCAATTTTTTTAAGTGAACTAAAACTTATTATACTCGCAAGAACAGCACCCGATAAAAAAGCAAAAACAACAATCAGTTTTTTTTTATGTACGAGTATGAAATTATTCAAATTATCTACTTTTTCTTTTTTACAAATGTGGTTAGGTAGAGCAGAACTAATATAGCTAGAGAATATAGACTCAAAGAAGTAATATATATCCAATTCCAATCAATTACACTTACAATAATATATACAATACCCATTGAAAAGCAAGAAATAAGTATAAATATTAATGCAATTCGTCTATCACTTAAACCTAAATATGATAAGTGGTGTGTTGTATGGTCTTTACCGCCAACAAATGGCGACTGGCCTCGTCTTAGTCTATTAATTGTAACTGCAGTTGTATCAGCAATAGGTAAAATAAAAGCTATTAAGGTTATAATTACCTGCTTTGTTTCATATTGTATATAACGGTCAAAGGGCGTGTTCCAAAAACAAATAATACCAAATGCAGCCAATAAAACTCCAATGAGTTGACTGCCAGTATCACCCATGTACATTTTAGCTGGGTTCCAATTATAAAATAAAAAGCCAACAAGAGAACCAATAATACCCACCAAAATATACAAGAACATAGGGTCAGGTTCTTTAGAATGATATAATACTATAAGACATGAAGCGAAAATAAATATTGATACAGATGTGGTAATTGCATCCATATTATCGAGCATGTTGATGCTATTCATGATACCTGTAACCCAAAGAACAGTAAATAAATCGTTCATTGCCTCATTAGAGAACAAATGTATTTTAACATCAAGTGAGACTAAAATAAAACCACAAAGTACCTGTCCAGTAAATTTTAATAGCGGTTTGGTATTATATGCATCATCAGCCAATCCAATTATAAACCCAAGCGTTGCTGCAAACACAATTCCGAGAAACTGCCTATTTTCAAGAAGGTCTTGATGATTGCCAGTAAACGAATAAATTGATATGGAGAACAAAAAGATGATAAAAAATGAAAGTCCGCCAATGGCTGGCTTACTTGTTGATGCCCATCTTACTTGATTTTCATCAACGTTGCGAATACCTAAATTCCTGAAAAACTTTAGAAAAATAGAATTTACTAGAATAGAAAATAAGCATGCCATTGAAAAGAATACGGCTGCAATTATTTTTGAATCAGTCATAATGCGGCAAACGTAAGCAAAAAAAATAAAAGTTAATATGTAATTGGTTTAAACTTCTAATTTTTCGATAAATGTCTTAAAAAAGGCATTATATAGCCCAATTTATTCTTTTATCTTAACCTCTTCAGATTCTTTTGCATCAGGAATTTTTTTCTCCTCATCAAAAAATTTACGATTGTTCAAAATCATTATTCCAACACCGCAACTAATAGCAAAGTCAGCAATGTTAAATATAGGGCTAAAAAACTCAAAGTTTTCACCTCCCCAAATCGGAAACCATGCTGGGAATTGGCCATGAATAATAGGGAAATAGAGCATGTCAACGACTTTCCCAAACATTAAAGATGAATATCCGCCTTCTGCAGGCATAAAGCTTGCTACTTGCTGATAGCTATCATTGAAAATAACGCCATAAAATACACTATCTATAATATTGCCTAAGGCACCAGCAAAAACTAATGCAATACTATAAATGTACCATTTGTGAGCCTTTGTTTTACATAAATAATAAAGGTAATAAACCAATGCACTTATGGCAACAATTCTAAATGTGGTTAATATTAATTTACCCCATGAGCCTTGCAATTCTAATCCGAATGCCATGCCGTTATTTTCGGTAAAATGAAGAATAAACCAATTGCCAGCAACAGCATATTCTTCGTCTAAAATGTAATTTGTTTTAATGTATATCTTAACAAACTGGTCAATTAGTAGAACAAAAAATGATATGAGTAAAGCTTTTTTATACACCTAAAAAAAATTGAACGGCGAATGTAGAACTCTTTTTTAAAGTGTTCAAATAATAAAACTCAATTATTATAGTTTAACTTGTTGGCTCGAAATTAGCTATTTAATCAAAGCTAAATTTAAATAATATTGCATCATAAATAAATGCTATGAATTTGATATTAAGGAATGTATTATTTGTATTTCTATTATTCATCACCACCCTTTCCTTTTCGAAAGAAAGAAAATATTCCACTACATCAAAAAAGGCAATAGATAGGTTTGAAAAAGCAATTGCTGCATTCGACTCACGTTTAGACGATGAGGCTGAAATGTATTTAAAGAAGGCTATTGAAGCGGACCCAAATTTCATAGAAGCATATACTGTGCTTGGAGACATGTATAGCAACAAGAGAAAAAGTGAAATGGCTATTGAAAATTACAAGAAAGCTCTGGCCATTGACCCATCATTTTTTCCGAATACGTTGAATAGTTTAGGAGAAGAGCAGCTTAAACTTTCTAAATATACTGAGGCAAAGGAAAATTTCCGTTTGTTTTTGAAAACCGATATTAAAAATGCACCACTAAAACGCAAGGCACAACGTAAT
>JBEIDK010000026.1:0-30845 GCA_040383485.1 Flavobacteriales bacterium | reverse complement strand
CCTTTTATAACTTGTCATGAGTTTGTTCAAATAATTTGAAAACAACTTTTCTCGGCTCAGCCAAAAAAAACATCTGCCCTTTTGCATTTTGTATCTTACTGCCATTTAACTAGAAACCTAGAATTTTGCGGCAGCGAATTCCGTTACACCATCTAACCATAAACCTAGCATTTTGCCTAAGCGGAATTCGAAGATTTATTAAATGCTAGTTTTTCTTAACTGATTAAATAATTTAAAACCATGTTTTGCAAACGAGTATGGCTTAACACTTGGAGTGCCTCCAAACCTATCTTTAAAAACAATATCAATCCAGTGTATTTTATTGTTTTTTTGCTGTAAAACCGAAACCAAGATATTTGACAAGTGAAAATCTTTAGGTATTTTTTGTATGATATTTTCAAGCGATGTTTTATGCATTAGCCTATATGGCACATTGGCATCGCGCACCCAAACACCTGTTGCAGCAAGGGTAAAGTAACTTACTATCCGAGAAACTAAATATCGTTGAAAGCCATCTTCACGCTTTGCACGATAGCCATATATAACATTGTGTTTGGTTGCTTGTTCCGCAAATAAATGAAAGAACTGTGGATCACACTGTCCGTCGGAGTCCATTTGAAATACCCACTCTGCACCATTATCAAGTGCAATTTGGTAGCCATAGGCACAGGTTTGGCCATGCCCTGTATTTGATTTATCAATTACCTTAACATGGCTATGTTTAGCAGCCAATTGGTTTGCAATTTGAAGGGTATTGTCTTTTGAACCATCATTTAAAATGCAAAGTGTAAATACATTACAATTTTTTTCAAGAATCGGATACCAGCTTTTTACTACATGCCCAAGACTAATCTCTTCATTGTAAACTGGCATTATAATCCAAATATTATTTATCATTTACATACCTATTTTTTAATTGTTCAAATGTTGTTAAGGCGCTTTCAATGGCTTCGTCGGTATTCATGTATAAGTAATTAGCCAACCTACCAGCAAAGTAAACATTATTGTTTAAACATTCTTCATCAGCAAGAACTTTGTATTTTTTATACAATTCATTGTTTTCTTTGGCAGGAATAGGATAATAAGGGTCGCCTTCACTTCTAGAATACTCAAAGGATATTACCGTTTCGGGATGTTTTTGTGCAGTAACGTGCTTAATTTCTACTGTTCTTGTATAATCATGATCATTAGGATAGTTAATTTGTACGCAAGGTTGGTAGTATTCTTGTTTTATATTTTTAAAATCAAACTCCAAACTACGCCAGGGTAATTTACCTAATTTACAATCAAAATACTCATCTACTGGTCCAGTGTATATGGTGGCTACTCTCGGCTTTGCCCACTTTTTTACTTCATTAAAATCTGCGTTAAGCATTACTTGAATATTCTCTCTAAAAATCATATTGCCAAACATTTTTGTAAAACCAAATTCAGGAGTTACTTGATGTTTGTGGTCAACATATCTATCATCATGATTTAGTCGAACGGGAATTCTACCGCAAACGGATTTATCAAGGTCTTTAGGGTGTTTCTCCCATTGTTTTAGAGTATAGCCCAAATAGAATTTTTCATACATTTCTTTACCAACACGACTCAAAACAAACTCCTCTGAGTTTTTTGGATCATCAATCATTTCCCTTACTGAGTCTAATTTGGCTTGTGCATTCTCGGCTGTAACCTCTTCACCAAAAAACATGCTTAGCGTAGTTAAATTTATGGGAAAAGGAAATAATTTACCATCAGTAGAACTTTTTACAATATAGTTTCCAGGAATCCAACTTGTGAACTTAGAAAGATACTCTAAAAGCGCATCATTGTTTGTTCTAAAATAATGTGGTCCATACTGATGAATCATTAAACCAGACTCATGAAATCTGTCATAACAATTACCAGCAATATGATTGCGTTTTTCTACAATTAAAACCTTCCAACCTAGCTCTGTTGCTGCACGTTCTGCAATAACACATCCTACCGGACCTGCTCCTGCTATCAATAAATCAAAGTCATTATACATATTACAGATATGTTTTAAGGTCGTAAATATATTATAATATATATACTTCTTTCATGCACTTCTGAGAATAAATTCTAAATAGATAACTCAAGGCAGTAATGATTTAATATCATTGAAATTAATATAACTAATTGAGAAATTATTTAAATTAAAATGAGCGCTTACCTTATCAACTAAGCCATTTCTAATAACCAATATGAGGGTTGTTTTATATGTAATTGTTTCTAAAACATTTACAAGACAATTATGAAAGCCACTTCTATTTAATTCTAAGGGTCCAATTTCGTCGATGATTAGAAAATTAGGTTCATTTTTTGTTGCGTCTAAAATTATTTCTTCAGCTTTTGCAAATGCCCTTTTAGAAAATTTATATTTTCCTATGAGCAAGCAATCATAATTATCATCATCGCTTTCCATTTTAAAGTATTCATTAGATTTGATATTTTGAAAATACCTAGCATTATCAATTTTAGGAGTAAGTATTCCTTCCACATTTTTTTTATCAAGAATCCAGCTTTTCAGGTATGATGTTTTGCCAATATTTACCTCTCCTTGTACAACAATTATATTAACCTGATTATTCAACTTTGTGCCAATGTTTTTTTGAGTGTTAATATAAAAAAAGTTGACAGTACTTTTTTGAAATTCTGCTTCTTAGCTATTGACCAACTCTTGTTTACAATATCATAAATTTGTGGCAAAATAAAATTGATATTGGTAATAGTTTCTTGATAATTATTTTTCTTTTTTAGAAGCCATTTTTTTAGGTAATGACTCAACAAAGGGTTTACAAATATTTTCCAAACTGATACTATTAATAACGAACGAAAAAATATACCTACTAATAATTTTCCAATTCTATTGTTACTCACAATTTCTTGTTGCATTAAATAAATTAATAGAATACATGAAATTATTAGGAAAACATTAGCGTAATATTTGTGATTTGTTTGGAGTATTATTTTTTTATTTATGAAAGAATTACTCGTTTCTTGTAAAATGTTGGTATCAAAACTTTCAAGCTTATTTGGTAAACCAATAATAAATATACCTACTAAAAAACCAACGATAATATGTACGCATAAATAGAACAGAACAAGCATATAACTGTATCTAGTAAACTCTGTATCGCCTGTAACAGATTGAATTAATGAATCGATAGCAACCCAAACATTTTTGCCATAAACAATTGTCATAACTAATACTCTTTGAATACCTGACTCAAAAAAGCAAACAATGCAAAGGGTAAGTGTTTTTAAATTAAAATTTCTGGTATTGGTAAATATGAGTTGGGCCATAATACCTTGAAATAGTACTGCAAAATAAGCAGCTAAAGGACTGTGAGGACTGAGCATGAGTTTAAAAATGCAAACAATTATTGTTGCATTAACAATTGCAAATTTTGTATTTATATATTTTGCAATCATACATAAACAAATTAAAGCACCTGAGCCTACTACCAATCCGGATACAGGCAACTTAATGGCATGTATAATGCCTCCAATAAATGCTTCAATAATTACCCATAAAGCAATTAAACGATAGTATGTACTTTGGTTGCTTGAATCATTCATCAATATTCTCGCTAAGCCTTAATTTATTAATTTATCGTCTTTGAATTTTTCGGTTTTTATAACCTTACCTTCCTTGTCAAATTCTTGCCAAAGGCCTTCTTTCTTATCTTTTATGTAGGTTGCTTTTATCTTTATTACTTTTCCATCTTCAAAATACTCTATATAATTTCCATCCATCATATTGTTTTTATATTCCGTTTCACTATTTAAATTGCCATCTTTATAAAAGCTTTTTTGTGTTCCTTCCAAGTTGCCATTAACATAATTATATTCTAATGATATTTTGCCTTCTTCAGTAAACCATCTTGTTGTGCCATTTCTGAGGTTATTGACGTAAGAGCCTTCTTCCATTAACTTTCCATTCATGTAATAAAGCTTTTTAGGGCCGTTTAATTTGCCGTTTTTATAAAGCATTTCTTTCTCAGCTCTAGTATTGTTAAATTCTCTATAACTTCCATCAAGTGCGCCATTTTTGTAGCTGGCTTGTACCTTGAAAAGGCCTCCTTGTTTCATTTGTAAAAATGCTCCATCTAATTTACCATTCCTATAATTTTCTACCGATTGATATAAACCATCAGGGAAAAAACTAACCCACATTCCATCTTTTATACCGTTTAGGTAGTAACCCTCAAATTCAAACGCCTCTTTTTTTTCTTTCCAAAAACCAGTCTTCTGTCCGTTTTTATTAAACTTATTAATACTGGTATCCGCTTGAAATGTAAAATCTTTGCTACCTACTGATAATTTTTCTCCTTGATTGACAATTTTTGTTTGAGAATTTGTTTTAGTTTGCGCAAAAGCATTCATTGCTAAGCAAATAAATAAATAGTAAATTGAATTTTTCATTGTATTTTTTGTGCAAAATAAAAAACAATAAAGAGTTTTATTAAAAAATCAATTTTAAAAAAATCTTAATGCACAATAATTTATATTCATTAACCTATTTATATCTAATATTCATTAATTTTTTTGCCTTTTTTTTGTACCGTTTTGATAAGCTGAGAGCAATTTCTGGAAACTTTAGAATAAGTGAAAAATTATTGCTGTTCGTTGCAATTTTAGGAGGAAGTATTGGTTCATGGTTCGCGATGTATTATGGAAAAAGACATAAAGTAAATAAACTCATTTTCAAGTTAGGGGTTCCGTTACTTATTATTTTACAAATAATTATTATTCGTTGGTTTTTTCTAAATTTTAAATTTTAATGAATGAATTAATAGGCATAGTAGCATGTGGAGGCAAAAGTTCGCGCATGCAAACCGACAAGGGTAAGTTGATTTATTATTCAATTGAACAACAATACCATGTATATAATTTACTTGCAAAAATTTGTTCGACAGTTTATATATCTTGTAATAAAAATCAATCAAATTCAATAAGCAGCAGTTATAATTTTATAATTGACGACTCCCGCTATAATGATTGTGGACCAATTGTCTCATTGCTATCAGTTTGGGAGAGAGAATTGGAAAAAGATTTACTATTTATTGGTTGTGACTATCCATTCTTAAACTTAGATACATTGCAACAACTCAAAGATGCATACCTTAAAAACGAAAAAACTAGTTGCATTTATAATGCACAAGAAAATATTTATGAGCCACTACTAGCAATTTATAGTTACCTCGATTATGATACAATACTGCAAAATCATTTAAAAGGAAATAACTCACTACAAAAAATTCTAAAAGTGCTAAATCCTAATTTGATTGCGCCTTCAGATTTGAATATTATTAAAAGTATTGACAAAAAAGAAGATTACATAAAGACTCTGAAATTTATAAAAAACAAGAAATGAATAACGCTACAAAAACAATAAAAATAATAAATTACAAACAAGGTGAATCAGCTTTTACAACTGATGTTGTTGCTACAGAAGAGCCATTAGAAATTAGAATGGAATATGGGGTAAATGGCAATCGTATTCAAAAAAATATTTCGGTTACAATGCGCACTCCAGGTAACGATAAGGAACTAGCTTTAGGTTTTTTGTTTACCGAAGGAATAATTAAAAATTATAATGATGTAAATCAAATCAAGCATTTGAATAATGACAATAACATTATTTTAGTTGAACTGAAAGAACAAACTACTCCTGAAATAGATAAACTCGACAGAAACTTTTATACCACATCTAGCTGCGGTGTATGCGGAAAATCATCGATAGAATCAATTAAAGTAGAATCAAAATTTGTAAATAATAATTTTGATTTTAAGGTAGAGAAAGACTTACTTTTAACACTACCAAAAATTCTTCGAAGTAAACAACTATTATTTGAAAGCACAGGCGGAATACATGCTTCGGCCTTGTTTACTGCGGATGGTGAGTTGTTGCTGCTAAAAGAAGATGTAGGCCGACATAATGCGCTAGATAAATTAATTGGCGAGGCATTACAAAGAAAAATAGAACCTTTAGCTAATTCCATTTTACTATTAAGTGGTAGGGCTAGTTTTGAATTAATACAAAAAGCCGCCATGATAGGTATTAGTTTTGTTGCTGCAGTTGGCGCACCTTCGAGCTTAGCGGTTGAGTTAGCAATTGAATTAAATATTACACTCATTGGATTTTTAAAAGAATCAAAATTTAATGTGTACTCATGCCAAGAACGCATAAAATAGTTTAATTGCCTAAAACAAAAAGGCAACTCTTGCGAGTTGCCCTTTTGCACCAAAAACCTATCTATGAAAAAACTTCTTAAGTCGAATTTATAATGCAAATGTACACTTAGTATTATTATATGCAAATTTATTTTTAAAATAATTTTAGACCGGGGCATAAACCCCACAATAATGCATAATGATTAATTATAACACAAACAATAATGAAACTATTTTTAAGCGACGTTATTAAAATTAATCGCTACAATATGAAGCTATTTCTATTAATTGATTATATGCATTAGAAAAAATAAATTTACTTTGCCAAAAAATATTCTCAATTCATACTTATGCAATACAAAAGGATTCTACTAAAATTAAGCGGGGAGTCGCTTATGGGCAATAAGCAATTTGGTATTGATAATGATAGGTTAAGCGTTTATGCAGATGAGATAAAAGCAGTTGTAGATAGTGGGCTTGAAGTTGCAATTGTGATAGGCGGAGGTAATATTTTTAGAGGAATTCAGGCGGAGGAAAATGGCAGTGACCGTGTACAAGGTGATTATATGGGAATGCTAGCAACTGTTATAAATAGTATGGCTTTGCAAAGTGCACTCGAAAAAATTCAAGTAAAAACAAGGCTACTCTCAGCTATTAAAATGGAACAAATATGTGAGCCTTTTATAAGAAGAAGAGCTGTTAGACACCTAGAAAAGGGCCGTGTAGTTATATTTGGTGCAGGAACAGGAAATCCATACTTTACAACTGATACCGCAGCTTCTTTACGCGCAATTGAAATTGAAGCTGATGTAATACTTAAAGGTACAAGGGTAGATGGCATTTATACCGCAGACCCTGAAAAGAATCCTAATGCAACCAAATACGATAGAATTTCCTTTGATGAGGTATTCTCAAAAAATTTGAACGTGATGGATATGACAGCGTTTACGTTGTGCAAAGAAAACAACTTGCCAATTATAGTTTTTGATATGAATAAGCAAGGAAATTTAATGAAACTAATACAAGGAGTACATCTAGGAACCTTAGTTGAAGTATAGAATTAACTTACATTAAACAGCGTTTTATTGGCATTTAAGTCTGCAGTATTTGCAGTAAATTTTTGGGCAACTTCTAATGCTGACGTGCAAAAATCATTAAAATCTAATTGACTCATTTTAGCGAATAGTTCAATCTTATCTGCAAAGTCTTTCTTATTTGCAAGCGGTAAATCAAAACCACAATTTTGTAATTCAAGATTATTCCAAGGAGTTAAATTACTAATTAAAACTGGCCTTCCAGCTTGAAAACTTTCTAAAATGATATGCCCAAAATTTTCACCTTGTGTTGGCATAAACATGATGTGATTTTTTGCAATCACTTCAGTAACGAAGTTATTTTCGATAGCACCATGATAATTAACGGTTATATTTTTACCTAAACTATCAATTTCTGTCTTACATTCTTGCCAATAAGGTTCGTTGTATTTTGGCCCATAAATATTAAATATAATATTTGATTTTACGAGTTTTAAAACTTGCAAAGCATATAAAAGATTTTTTTCGGGAGCTACCCTAGCTATATTTATAATACATAATTCATTTTCTGTTTTATTGATTTTAGAAAAGGTATGTAAGGTGCTTTTTTTAGCTAGGTTTGGAGCAATATATATTTGATTCTCCTTTCCGAAAATAGACTCTATATATCCCTTCTCAACTTGATTAGTTGCATGAAACTTTACATTCTTATATAGCTTAAATATTTTTGAACATAATAAAAATATTTTTTTCTTGGTTGACTTTATAGCCAAAGCCGAAGGAGCAAGCATACCTCTTGCGCCAACAATTACATTTCGAATATTGTTATTTTTACAAATAATTAGAGGAAATAAGGTGAATTTTAAGGAGAAAACCCCATTCAAATAAATTGCTTCAAAATCATTTTCTACAATAATGTTTTTAATAGATTGGTAGGTAATTTTATCTTCACTAAAATAATATATATGAACATTGTGGGAACTATTGACCCATGTATTAGGTTCAATATTAGCATAGGGAATA
Organism: Flavobacteriales bacterium; assembly: GCA_040383485.1. Classification (GTDB taxonomy): domain Bacteria; phylum Bacteroidota; class Bacteroidia; order UBA4408; family UBA4408; genus JBEIDK01. Next base: position 22,602 of record JBEIDK010000026.1, on the reverse strand, counting down.
CTGTCGCAGTAATCAGTGTTTCTGGTAATAATATAAAATGTTTTATAATTAGAAAGTTGCGATACTAAATTAGCAATACTCTGTATTGGACCGCCAGCTTTAAATCCAGGCAAATACCAATCAATAAAAATACAAATACCTTTTTTACTTTCTGCCATCAATGTATTTTTTTTGAATATATAATTTAGTTAATGTTATTTTTCTGCATCCAAAGTTCAAGCACTACTAAATACCAAACCCTACTCCAAGTTGTAGATTTATCATCGCTTAAAAATCTTTTCCAAATCAATTGAATTGCGTCCTTCTGAAAATATTCTCTGCATGAAAGTGAATAAATACTGTCTTCACATAATTGCTTCAATTCGTTTTTCATCCAATGTTTCCAAGGCAATGTAAATCCCATTTTTTTTCTATTCACTATTTCAGATGGCAATAAGTCGCCCAAACTATCTATCAATAATTTTTTAGGAGTAGTGGGCGTTTTTAAATTGTCTGACAAACCAATTACATATTCAACCAATTTATAATCAAGAAAAGGCACCCTTACTTCTAAAGCTACGGCCATACTCATTTGGTCTGTATCTCTAAGCAAAACATTTTGCATGTAAGTATTTATTTCAGCAATTGATGTTTTTGAAAATATATGATTCTTATCAAACGCACTTTTGTTAGAGATACAAAATTCTTTAACGACATTCTGCTTAATTAATTCTGGTTGTAAAATATTACTTAGCCAATCTTCAGTAATCAACTGCCTAGTAAGTGGGTATACATTTTCAAAGTCGAAACTTTTCTGTGAAAGTAGTTCTGAAATTTTTTCTGCACCTATTCCATCATTTATTTTTTTGTAAACATAAGAAGCTGATGATTTAACTTGTTTAGGCAAAGAGCTTAAATAATTAAGTTTTGAAAGTTTTTTCATTCTTGCAAATACGTCATATCCACAAAACAATTCATCGCCACCGAGCCCACTTAATGCCATGGTTATGCCAGAATTCTTAGTTACTTTACTTACAATATATGTATTGGGGCCATCGCCACTAGGGTGGTCTAAAGCGTTTAAAGATAGCGGCAGTTCATTAATAAAATCTTCTGGCTTTAATTTAATCTCTGTATGATTTGTATTAAATTTTTTTGCAATTATTCTAGCATACTTAGCTTCACTAAATTCTTCTTCATCAAAAGTTACTGAAAATGTTTTTATTTCAGTATTGCTCACCTTACTCATTAAACCAACAATAGCACTGCTATCAATCCCTCCGCTTAAAAAGGCTCCAAATGGAACATCTGCAACCAATCTTCTTTTCACCGATTCTTTTAACAGAAAATTTACATTCTCACATACCTCTTTGTAAGGTTTTTGATGCTCATTATTTGGGTTGCTAGTTAGATTCCAATACTCCACAAAGTGTAATTCTTGTTCGGATATATTATCTATTTTTAGCTTAATACAATTACCGGGCATAATCATTTTTATACCTTCAACAATTGTTTCTGGTGCATGAACTGTTTGGTAACGAAGGTAGTCTGCTAGTGCAGATTTATTCAACTTTTTTTCAATTAGATTAGTTGCAAGCAAACTCCTTATTTCTGAGGCAAACATAAAACAACCATCACATACATTATAATAAATAGGTTTTATTCCAAGTCTATCTCTTGCAATAAAAATTTCTTTTTTTTCTGCATCATATATTGCAAAGGCAAACATTCCATTTAATAACTCTAAACATTTCTCACCATGAATGATGTAGGCATTTAATAGAACTTCACTATCAGTTTTGGTTCTGTAATTAATTACATGTCCCTGTTTTTCGAGAAGTGTTTTTACTTCCAGATAGTTATATATTTCACCATTAAATATCATTTGATATCTGCCATTGTCTGATGAGAGTGGTTGATGGCCCGCAGAGCTTAAATCAATGATTGATAACCTGCGGTGCCCTAATGAGATGCCGTCTTCAGAAAACACACCAGCGTCATCAGGTCCACGATGTTGCATGGCGTCATTCATTTTCAGCACTGCACTATGAGCGTTTTCCTTGCTAATGTTACCTATTATGCCATTTATACCGCACATAAAACTATAATGTATATTTTGTTTAGCGCCGAAAATTAATCTTATTATTTAAGTGAACGCGATTATTGTTAAATTTTTGCTCTTAATAACTTATGAAAAGTTTCATTTCACAGCGTTTTCAATTTCATAGTTTAGCTTCAAATTATTATTGATAGATATATACCATGGCTAAAAAGCAAAAAAAAATTTTCGTTTTAGATACTTCTGTTATTTTATTTGACCACAACTCAATTAAAAGTTTCCAAGAGCATGATGTTGCCATACCTATTACTGTGCTCGAAGAAGTAGATAGATTTAAGAAAGGAAACGATGTTATTAATTTTGAAGCAAGAGAATTTATTCGAAATTTAGATGAACTTTCGAAAGAAAATTTATTAAATGAATGGATACCGATAAATGGAAAAAAGGGAAGGTTAAAAATTTTAATGAATGAAAGTTCAGAGCCTGATGCTAATAAAGTTTTTGGAGAATATAAAGCAGATCACAAAATTTTAAATGCTGCTTTACGTTGCAAGCAAGAATATCCAGACTGTCTTGTTGTAATGGTTAGTAAAGATATTAATTTAAGATTAAAGGCAAAGGCGCTTCAATTGCCAGCCGAAGACTTTTTAACTGGAAAGGTTAAGAATATTGAAGATTTATATAAAGGAAAATCTGAAATAGAAAATGCCCCTCAGGCTGCTATCGATAAGCTTTACCAAAAAGGAAGCTGTAGTATAAAGGACCTTAAAATTAAAGACCCAATAGCCAACCATTATTATTTAATTAGAAATGAAAGCTCAAGCGTACTTGCATATTATAATGCAACCACAAATAATATTGAACGTGTTCCAAAAGAAACTGCTTTTGGCATAGCACCCCGAAATGCAGAACAAGCATTTGCTTTGCACGCTGTTTTAAATCCGGATGTATTATTGGTTTCTATACAAGGTATAGCAGGTACAGGTAAAACATTATTAGCCTTAGCAGGAAGTATTGCACAGAAACAAAACTTTCATCAGATATATTTAGCCCGACCAATTGTTCCATTAAGTAATAAGGACATTGGTTTTTTACCTGGTGATATTAAGTCAAAGATTAATCCATATATGGAACCACTTTGGGATAATCTGAAACTAATTCAGAATCAATTTAAGGAAAGTGATAAGGATTACCAAAAAATAAAACAAATGGTGGAGAGTGAGAAAATTCATATTACACCTCTTGCCTATATCCGCGGCAGAAGCCTTTCAAAAATTTGCTTTATTATTGATGAAGCACAAAACCTTACTCCGCATGAGATAAAAACTATTATTACAAGGGCTGGAGAAGGAACAAAAATTATTTTCACCGGAGATATTTATCAAATAGACACTCCATATTTAGATACGCACAGTAACGGTTTAAGTTCTTTGATTGATAAAATGAGAAATAATGCTTTGTATGCACATATAACTTTAGAAAAAGGTGAACGCAGCGAATTAGCTAACCTTGCAAGTAGTTTATTGTAAATAGTTTTTGAAGCAAATCTTATTTTAAGACGCAAATAATGATAAAAAAATATAATTAGCAACATTGCTTTAATTGAATTATAAAAAATAACCTAAGTTTGAAACTAATAAATTATGAATACAAAATTAGCAGCTAACTACGGCACAATTGCTGGCCTCATAGCTTTCGGATACTTTATTATATTGGCATTGTTGGGTCAAAATCCTGTCGGAAGCTTTCAAATTTTCGCATCCGTTATACCGGTATTTATATTGTATTACGCTACTAAAAAATATCGTGATGTTGACTTAAATGGCAATATGAGATTTGGTCAAGGTTTCATATTTTCATTAACAACAACATTTTTTTTCGCAACAATTTTTGCTGCATTGGTATATGTTTACGGAAAAGTAATTGAACCCGACTTGATTGAATTAATTAAGTCAGACACTTTAAAAAATGTTGATAAAATGGAAGACATGCTCGGAAGCGATAGTAAAATTCTTGACGAAGCCATTAAACAACTAGAAACAATGAATATTGGTCAAATTGCTTGGGGACAATATTGGAATAAAATCATTTGGGGATTTATTTTATCATTAATAATTGCAGGAATATTAAAGAAAGAAAAACCACTATTTGATGATACATTTGACAACAATGCCTGATAATTATTTTAATTTTTATTTTCTCTGATGGACATTTCAATTGTTATACCACTTTTTAATGAGGAAGAGTCATTGCCTGAGCTTTTTGAATGGATAAATAAGGTTATGATTGAAAATAACTTTAGTTATGAAGTTATTTTTGTCGATGATGGAAGTAAAGATAATTCATGGGAAATAATTGAATCGTTAAGCCTTAAAAATAATTGCGCAAAAGGCATTAAATTTCAACGAAATTATGGGAAATCAGCAGCACTCAATACTGGTTTTGAGGCTTGCAAAGGTGATGTGGTAATTACCATGGATGCCGATTTGCAAGACAGTCCCGATGAAATTCCAGATTTGTATAAAATGATTATAAATGATAGATTTGATTTGGTAAGTGGATGGAAAAAGAAACGATACGACCCTCTAAGTAAAACAATACCTACAAAATTATTTAACTGGGCTACCCGAAAAATGAGCGGTATTGAATTGAATGATTTTAATTGTGGATTAAAAGCCTATAGAAGTAAGGTAGTTAAAAGCATTGAGGTATTTGGCGAAATGCACCGTTACATTCCTGTAATTGCAAAATGGGCAGGTTTCGCTAAAATTGGTGAAAAAGAAGTGCAGCATCGTGAGCGTAAATATGGTTCAACAAAGTTTGGGTTAGAGCGTTTTATCAATGGTTTCCTCGATTTGTTTACCATCACTTTTGTATCAAAATTCGGAAAAAGACCCATGCACTTTTTTGGTGCTGTAGGTACTTTATTTATGTTTATTGGGGCCATAAGTGCTTTTTATTTAATAGGAGAAAAAATTTATATCATAAGCATTGAGCATGTAAAACCAAGAGATGTTACACAAATGCCTGCATTTTACTTAGCACTAACTTCAATAATTATTGGTGTTCAACTTTTTCTGGCAGGCTTTATTGGCGAATTGGTCTCGAGAAACTCTTCATTCAGAAATTCATATTTAATTGAAAAAAAAATAGGATAGTTATTTAAAATCACAAACATTTTTTTAATAAATTATAATAGATTAATTTTAGTATTGCATTAGTAACATGAGTAAAAGTTTAGTAATTATACCTACATATAACGAGAAAGAAAATGTTGAGAAAATCATAACTAAAGTTATGTCTTTGCCCAATAATTTCGATGTACTCATTGTTGACGATGGCAGTCCAGATGGAACAGCAAACATTGTAAAAGAATTACAAAAAAAATATGTAAACCGTTTACATATTGAAGAGCGAAAAGGTAAACTAGGACTAGGAACAGCATATATACATGGTTTTAAGTATGCGCTTAGAAATGGTTATGATTATATTTTTGAAATGGATGCAGACTTTAGTCATAATCCAGATGATTTACCAAGACTATATGATGCATGCGCTAAGGAAGGAGCCGACTTTGCAATAGGCTCGCGATATACTAAAGGAGGTAAAGTAAGCAACTGGCCATTAAATAGAATATTAATGAGCTATTTTGCCTCGGTATATGTGCGTATGATTTTGTTTATATCTATAAAAGATACGACAGCTGGCTTTAAATGTTATACCCGCAAAGTACTTGAAACTTTAGACTTAGATAATATTCAGTTTGTTGGCTACGCATTTCAAATTGAGATGAAGTACAAAGCACTAAAGGCAGGTTTTAAAGCCAAGGAAGTTCCCATCACTTTTGTTGACCGAAAAGAAGGCTATTCTAAAATGAGTTCTGGTATTTTCAAAGAGGCTTTTATTGGGGTTTGGAAAATGAGGTTTTTATAAATCAATACGTATTATGAAAACTGTACGACCCGCTACAAAAGAAGACTTGATTGCAATTATGGATATTTACAACCAAGCAATCATGAATACTACTGCTACTTTTGATACTGAACCTAAATCATTTGAAAATCGGCTTGAGTGGTTTACGAATAGAGATGAGAATTTTATTATTATGGTTATTGAAGTCGATAACCTTGTTATTGGTTATGCTGCTTTAAATAAATGGAGCGAAAGAAAAGCATATGATATTACTGCCGAAATTTCAATTTATATATCAGAAAGTCATAGAGGTAAAGGATATGGCAAGTTATTATTAAATACAATTGTATTATCAGCAAAAAACACAAAGCTGAATAGTCTTTTGGCTCGAATTACCGAAGGCAATGAGCAAAGTATATACATGCATCAACAAGTAGGTTTTGCCATTGTTGGAGTAATGAAAAAGGTAGGAGAGAAATTTGGAAATAAACTAAATGTTACCATGCTTCAACTCATGCTTAAATAATTAGGCCTAGATTAACAATTCTTAAAATTCAAAAACATGTATGTTCTTGATAAGTAGATTTGAATTATTACTTTAGCGGTATAAATAAATAAATTTTGGTTTTGGCATGGTTTTCGATAATCCCCAAATCCGTTCAAGCGAATTAAAAAAATGAAAAAAAATTTACTTTACCTTTTTACTGCACTAGTATTCTCAAGCAATGTAATTATAGCCCAAGAAAAAGCAGAAAAAAAAGTAACAACTGAAGAGTCAACAAGTACTTCTGAAATAGTATTTGACAAAGAAACACACGACTACGGAACTATTGAACAAGGCGCAAATGGAATTTATGAGTTTAAGTTCACAAACTCAGGTAAGGAGCCACTAATAATTTCTAATTGTAAAGGTTCTTGTGGGTGCACAGTTCCAAGCTGGCCTAAAGAACCAATTAAGCCAGGAGGTACAGGTGTTATTAAAGTAAGCTATGATACAAAACGAATTGGAGCCTTTAATAAAACAGTAACCATTACTTCAAATGCAAAATCAAACAACAAAACAATAACAATAAAAGGAGTGGTAAATGCCAAACCAGAAGAGGAAACATTTCCTGGTAAAAAAACTGGGTTCGGAGTTCCATTAGAAGGTAAATAACAAATCAAATTATAAATATTAAAATTAAAAAAAATGAAAAAAATTATTTTAACGCTAGGCATTGCATTCGGTAGCTACTTTGTTTCAAATGCACAAGATGCCCCTCAACCAGCAGCCAACCCTAATGCAGCCGAAATAGCTTTCGATACAGAAGTTATTGATTACGGAACAATTGAACACAATGCAGATGGTAACCGCGAGTTTAAATTTAAAAATACAGGTAAAGAACCTCTAATTATTACAAATTGCCAAGGTTCTTGCGGTTGCACAGTACCTACATGGCCTCATGAACCAATCAAGCCAGGTGGAACATCTTCTATAAAAGTAAAATATGCTACTGACCGCGTAGGTGCTTTCGAAAAAACAGTTACCGTTTCTTCAAATGGAAAAACAGCATCAAAAATTATTAAAATTAAAGGTGTTGTAAAGCCTGACCCTGCTGGAACTCCAGCTACTCCAGAAGGAGCACACTAATTAAGAAAAATAAATGAAAAAGGCTTGTATTCTATAAATACAAGCCTTTTTTGTTTTATAATATCCTATAATAAATACCTACTCCAATATTAGAACTATTAAAACCAGCATCAACTCTCCAATTATTCTTCTTTCCGCCATAGCTAGTTGTAGAACTAATTCTTGGTATTACCTCAAGGTTGATACATAACTTTTCGGAAAAATTATGTGCAAAGCCAACCATATATCCAATAAAAGGAGTTATTTGACCAAAGTCTTTACCACTTAAAGTATTATGGTTAATAAGAATTCCTGGCTCCCAGCCATTAAAAAAGTAACTATTATTTTTTAATGATTTTCGTCTCTCAATCCCATAGGCAAATCCTGTATTAATTGTGAAAACCGAATTCGTATTTGATGGGTCTAATCCTACTTGTGAAAACATTAGCCTAAACCTAGAAATTTTATCAGGACGTCTTTCTTTTTTGAAAACAAAGTCTACGGCATTTAATCCAACAACTCTAAATCCAATTTCTGTGGCTGGCATTTCAATTTGTGCATTAGAATTTTTTAGAAATAAGAATAATAAGGACAAAGCAATTAAGTGTTTTTTGTTTGACATACTGTGTTCTATTTTTGATTGTGATTGATTTAATTTTATTAATTTATTTTAACCTGATAAAATACGAATCTAATGATAAAAAATTACTTTTGTGAGTATACACTTATCCCTAAAGTAGATTTTTATTAATGAAACAATTATTTTTCTCATTCTTTACTTTAGTAGCTATTATTTCTAAGGCCTCTTATTTGCTAATCCCAATGGACGCGGTTTCTCAAAAAAATCATCTTAAAGCATACGGCATTGCTTATTGGACATTGCAAAATAACGTTGAAGTAGATTGGCTTCTAAATTATAGAGGAGGAAGTTTTGCAATAAAAAACGCAAAGACTATTGAGAACGAATGCAATATTAGAGGTGTAAGTTATGAGGTGATTGCTGATGCACAATATACTTCTATTTTGGAAGAAATTGCAATTCCTGAGGCGAACATGGACATTGTAAAATTAGAGAAAGCACCAAAGGTGGCGGTTTATTCGCCAAAAAGTAAAATGCCTTGGGACGATGCAGTTACGATGGTATTAACCTATGCCGAAATAAAGTACGAAACTGTTTATGATGAAGATATTATGGCTGGTAAGCTTATGTTATACGATTGGTTGCATTTACATCATGAAGATTTTACTGGACAATATGGTAAGTTTTATGCGGCTTATAACAATGCTCCTTGGTATCAAGAGCAGGTAAGAAGTAGCGAGGCATTGGCAAAGAAATTAGGATTTACTAAAGTGAGTCTTGAAAAGTTAGCAGTAGCTCAAAAAATTAGAGACTTTACAGTTGGTGGTGGATTTTTGTTTGCCATGTGTAGCGCTACCGATAGTTATGATATTGCTCTGGCAGCAGAAGGCACTGACATCTGTGAATCGATGTTTGATGGTGATGGAGCAGATAGAAATCAAAATTCGAAATTAGATTTTAATAAGTGTTTTGCGTTCAAAGATTTTAGTTTGGTAACAAATCCTATGATATATGAATTCTCAAATATTGATGCTAGCGAACCAAGGAAGGTAACCCAACCAACTGACTTGTTTGTACTATTTGATTTTAGCGCAAAGTGGGACCCTATACCTACGATGCTTTGTCAAAATCATGAACAAATCATTAAAGGCTTTATGGGTCAAACAACTGCATTTAATAAGAATGTGCTTAAAAGCAGCACCTTAGTTTTAGGTGAGAACAAAAGTATCAATGAAGCCAAATATATACATGGCGAGTTTGGTAAAGGTACTTGGACTTTTTTTGGTGGCCATGACCCTGAAGACTATCAGCACAGAGTTGGTGACCCGCCAACTGATTTAAGTTTACACCCAAGTAGCCCCGGCTATAGGCTTATTTTAAATAATATACTATTTCCTGCCGCAAAAAAGAAAAAGCAAAAAACATGAGAAATATTAAATTGTTTGCTCTAAAATATACCCTGTTTTTCTTTTTAATCCTGACTTTTTTTTATGGCTGTATTAGTGCTTCAAGAAAATCAAAGAGGCCACAGAATGCATCCTTAAAAATTGAGTTGCCAAGCATACACCCCAATTACACTGCATATCATGAAACTAAGAGTATAACAAAAATCTTTTTTAATGTTGCTAGTAGTGAATTATTATACATGCGTGCCATTAGCGATAAAAACGATTTTGTAGCAAGAGTAAAAATTTCATATAAATTATTACCAACCTATACTTCTACTCAAATATTAGATAGTGCAACAGTGTTTTTTACTGATACCATAAAAACTGATAAGCAAAACAAGGAGCTAATTTCTGGTTCTTTCGAAATTAAAATGGAACTTGGTAATACCGCCATACTTGACGTTACAATGATTGATGCAAATAGAAATAATGATGCGTTTGCATTTTTAAGCATAGATAAAAGAACGACAACTTCTCGTCAAAATTTTTATGTTTCAGAAATAAATTCACAATCCCCAGTGTTTAAAAACTATGTTACAAATAGTGATTCACTTAATATTGCTTTTAATAAAACACCAGGACTGAGGAAATTATTTATTAAATATTTTAAAAGTGATTTTGCATTGCCCCCTCCGCCGTTTTCAGCACAAGAGCGCAAAGTTTTAAATCATTTGCCAGATTCAGAATTTACAATCAATCTTGATATCAATCATTCCTGTAAAATCAATTTTTTACGTAAAGGAATCTATCAATTTGTAGCTGATTCTAACTCATACGAAGGATTATCAATTATTAAATACGACCATTCAGTGCCAGTGTTAAACAATGAAGTTGACATGATAAAATCATTGCGCTTTATTACTACCAAACAAGAGTATGATGAGTTGCTCTCAGCATCAAATATTAAGTTTGCTTTAGATAAATATTGGTTAAAATGCGCCTCAAACAATAAAGATAAAGCGAGGCTTTTGATTAAAACTTACTATTCAAGAATTGAAAAATGCAATAACTACTTCTCTTCTTATGATGAAGGTTGGAAGACAGACCGTGGTTTGGTGTTTTTAATTTTTGGCGCACCTAACTCTGTGTCTCGCGATACCTATGCAGAAACATGGGTATATGGCGATGAATCGAACGCAATGCGACAGGTGAAATTTATTTATACAAAAGTTGAGAATCCTTTTTCGGATAATGATTATGTTTTAAACCGTTCAGAATCATATAAAGAATTATGGTATAGAAATGTAGACTCATGGCGTATGGGTAGGATTACCAATGATAAACAATAAGAATTAAGTATGGCATTTAATAGACGAGAAGGAGATTTTAAGAGAGAAAAACCAAACTTTATTTATGGTATTCACTCCATAATTGAGGCAATTGAGGCGGGTAGAGAAATCGATAAAATTTTAATTCAAAATGGTTTAGGTGGCGATTTAATTGCTGGTTTAAAACGCAAATTAAAAGATAACGATATTGTTTACAACGGCGTGCCAATGGATACTTTAAACAGGATTACAAGAAGCAACCATCAAGGGGCAATTGCATATATAAGTGAAATAAATTATTTTAATGTAGAAGATATTTTACCTCAATTATTTGAAGAGGGGGAAATTCCTTTTTTTTTAATTTTAGATAGAATTACTGATGTTAGAAACTTTGGCGCTATTTGCAGAACAGCTTATAGTGCAGGTATTCATGCCATAATTGTTCCATTTAAAGGAGGCGCACCAGCAAATGCAGATGCAGTAAAAACATCGGCAGGAGCATTGAGTAAGATAAAAGTTTGTAGGAGTCCAAATTTAAAATACACCATTAACTTCTTAAAAGAAAGTGGAGTACAGATTATTGCTTGTACTGAAAAGTCGGAAAAGAATTACACCTCGATGGATTTTACTAAACCAACCGCAATCATTATGGGTTCAGAAGAAGATGGCGTATCGTTAGAATACTTAAGGTTATGTGATAGCAGAGCAATGATACCAATGATTGGAAACCTTGGTTCTTTAAACGTGTCAGTGGCTACTGGAATTATATTGTATGAAGTAATTAGGCAGAGGCTTCAATAAAAAAGGCCATATCAAATGATATAGCCTTTTAATTATTTTTGTTTAGAGCTTATTTTGGTTGGTCTTCTATTTTATTAGAACGAACCTTGTCTGGATTTTTCGTAAGTACATACATCCAATAAAAACTTAATACTGCTACAGATAAACTGAAAAATATATTTCCTAATCTTCCAATAGCTTTTATTCCTGGAGTTATTGCTGTGAAAAAATCACCTAATGCATACCAAACTGCTGTCATATTATTTTATTAATGTGTTGCAAAATTAAAGAATGATTCTAATAATGCAAATCAAATTATTACATATTTTCTATTACTATTGTACTTGCTCCACCGCCACCATTGCATAAGCTTGCAACTCCATATCTACCATTGTTTTGCTTTAGCACATTTATTAAAGTTACAATAATTCTAGCTCCTGAACAACCAAGAGGGTGACCTAAAGCTACAGCACCTCCATTTACATTAATTTTATTTTTATCAATATTCAAGATTTTAATATTTGCTAATGCAACAGCAGAAAATGCTTCATTGATTTCAAAAAAATCCATGTCACTTATTTTTAAACCAGCTTTTTCTAATGCTTTTGGAATCCCTATTGCAGGTGTTGTTGTAAACCATTCTGGAGCTTGTTCGGCATCGGCGTATGAAATAATTTTTGCAATTGGTTTAATACCTAAAGCCTCTGCCTTTTCTTTACTCATTAAAATAAGCGCTGCAGCACCATCATTAAGGGTTGAAGCATTTGCTGCAGTAACGGTTCCATTTTTATCGAACACTGGTTTTAAGCTTGGAATTTTATCAAACTTCACTTGATTATATTCTTCATCATGAGCAAATATGGTTGGCTCCGATTTTTTAGATGGTATGGTAACAGGTACTATTTCATCATTAAACTTACCATTCGCCCAAGCATCAGCACTGCGTTTATAAGATTCAATTGCATATTCATCTTGTGCTTCACGAGTTATGTTGTATTCCTTAGCGCAAAGTTCAGCGCTAACACCCATAGCCGTTTGGCTATACACATCAGTTAAGCCATCTTTAACAACGCAATCAAATAATTTTTGATTTCCAAATTTATAACCACTTCTTGCTCCTTCAAGCATAAAAGGTGCATTACTCATGCTTTCCATACCTCCAGCTACTACAACATCTGCATCGCCAAGCATAATATTTTGTGCAGCTAGCATAACCGATTTCATTGCAGAAGCACATACTTTATTTATAGTTGTACATGGTACGTTATCAGGAATACCCGCAAATTTTGCAGCTTGCCTTGCAGGTGCTTGTCCAGCATTGGCTTGTAAAACCATGCCCATATAAACTTCGTTTACTTCTTCAGGTTTTAAGTTAGCTTTTTTCAAAGCACCTTCAATGGCTGCCGAACCTAATTTAGTTGCTTCAATATTGCTTAATCCACCGCCAATGCTACCAATCGCGGTTCTCACAGCCGATACAATATATACTTCCTTTATCATGATTTATGTGTTTTTTTTAACGGGGCGCAATGTATATATTTTCTTATTTGTAGCAATTAAATCTAGTAATTTGTATTCTGTTATTAACCCTATTTTTTTAGTTAAATGTTTGAATTTCTGGTTCACTAGTATTGGATTTCTAAAAATTACTATGTTTACCTCATTCAATAATGATTGAATTTAAGTTTTATAAAGTTATTATTTTAAGAAATAGAGTATGTCATTAATAAAGTCGATATCAGGAATAAGAGGAATAATTGGCGGCAATCCAGGTAATTTTTTAACACCAATAGATATAGTAAAATTTGCATCTGCTTATGGGACATGGATTTTACATCGGAACAAGAATAATAAATGCAAAGTTGTTATTGGACGTGATGCTCGTATATCAGGTGAAATGGTGAATAGTCTTGTTTGTGCAACATTATGCGGTTTAGGAATAGATGTTATAGATACAGGCCTTTCAACAACCCCAACGGTTGAAATGGCAGTGGTGATGGAGAACGCTCAAGGCGGAATTATATTAACTGCTAGTCATAACCCTAAACAATGGAACGCCTTAAAGTTGTTGAATGAAAAAGGTGAGTTTATTTCGGGTGCTGATGGTAGCAAGGTCTTGGAATTAGCGGAGAATGACATGCAAATTTCTTTTGCAGAAGTGGATCATTTGGGAGTAATTTCAAAAGATAGTTCATTCATTCAAAAACACATTGATGCCATATTAGCCTTGCCACTCGTTGATGTAGAGTCTATTAAAAAAAGAAATTTTAATGTTGTAATTGATTGTGTAAATTCTTCAGGCGGTATTGTATTGCCTATCCTTTTAAAAGCACTTGGTGTATCTAATGTTACTGAATTGTTTTGTGAACCGAATGGAAAGTTTCCTCATAACCCGGAGCCATTGCCAGAGCATTTGAAAGATATTGCTGCAGAGGTTGTAAAACAAAAATCAGATTTAGGAATTGTGGTTGACCCTGATGTGGACCGTTTAGCATTAGTGTGCGAAGATGGAAGTATGTTTGGAGAAGAGTACACCTTGGTTGCAGTTGCCGATTATGTGCTTAACAATAAGTTAGGAAATACCGTTTCAAATTTATCTTCGACGCGTGCTTTACGCGATGTTACTGAAAAAGCAGGAGGAGTGTATAATGCTGCTGCTGTTGGTGAGGTAAATGTTGTGGAGAAAATGAAGGAAACAAATGCTGTTATAGGTGGTGAAGGAAATGGAGGAATCATTTATCCTGAATTACATTACGGACGCGATGCACTTTTAGGGATTGCTTTATTTCTATCGCATTTAGCTAAAACAGAAATGTCTGCTTTGGCACTAAGAAAATCTTATCCAAACTACTTTATATCTAAAAATAAGATTGATTTAAAACCTGGTATTGATACTGATGATGTGTTAAAGCAGATGCATAAAAAATATGAAGCACAGCCAGTAAATACTATTGATGGTGTTAAAATAGAATTTGATAAAGAGTGGGTGCATTTAAGAAAATCGAATACTGAACCAATCATTAGAATATATGCCGAAAGCAAGGATGAACAAACTGCTCAGCAATTGGCCATGAAGATAATTAATGATATACAAGAGATTGTAGGATAAATAAAGAGGATGTCACAAAAGCCAATTTTGTTCGTCATTGTGGCAAAAGCCGCACCGCGAAACAGCAAAAACTCCAAAATAGTCAATCGTTGTTAATCTAAAATTCAATGATTTTAGGAGTTATTGAGATGCTGAAATAAATTCAGCATGACAAAACGGACTGTTGAGACAGTCTCTTTTTAATGTTTAAATCTTTACTCCGTTACTGGAACATCAACATCAAATTCCTTTTTCTTTTCGCTGTTTTTTATTGTTACTCCAACGCCACCTTTTACAGGTAATGAAATAGCACTGTCATAACCAACTGCATACAAAAAATAATTGCCTGGTAACAATCCTTCAATATGCACATGGTCTTCTTTGGCATCACCAACTACTTTTAAATCGTAATTGGATTCAGGGCTGCTCGGCAACTCTGTTGCCTTAAATTTTACGAATACTGTTGCTCCTTTAATCATTTTGCCATGATGTGCAGGCATTGCTGCAATAGTAGCATCGCCACCTGTTCCATTTTTTTTGCATGCTGCAAATGCTGTTGCTAACACTGCTCCAGCTAATGTAATTTTTACTAATGTTTTCATTTTTTTATTATAGTTTTTTTAATACGAATTGAGAAGTATGTCTGCTTTTCTGTTCTAGCATAACGTTTTTATTCAATGTTAGTTTATCAATTACCTCTTGGTTATAATATCGTATGGTAAGTAGCTCTAAATTATCATTAAACAGCACCTTATATTGATTTTGTAATAATGGTATAATAGCTTTAATTTCATTTTCATTATTATCGATACAAGCCGAAAAACTGATGGCAGAGTTCTGCATTAAATTTATTTTTATTCTGTGTTTTGCAAACAACGCAAAAATACTGCTTAAATTATCCTCAACAATGAATGAAAAGTCTTTTGGAAATATTGAAATTAAGGCTTGGTTACTTTTTGAAATATAACTAGGAACGTGCTCAGTTAAAGAATCATTACTGACCTTTGTACCTTCGTCTTTCGGACTTAAAAACGACTTAACATATAGTGGTATGTTTTTGTTTTCTAAAGGTTTTATGGTTTTGGGATGAATGACTGTAGCCCCATAAAATGCAAGCTCTATGGTATCTAAATAGGATAAAGAACTAATGATTTTTGTGTTCTCAAATTTCTTTGGGTCTGCGTTTAAAACACCTGGCACATCCTTCCAAATGGTAACACTTTCTGCATCTAAACAATAGGCAATAATTGCAGCAGTGTAATCACTTCCTTCTCTACCTAAAGTTGTTGTATAATTCTCATCTGTGCAACCTATAAATCCTTGAGAAATAATGAGGTTGTTTTTTTCGAATAGTTTTAAGAATTCTTTTTTACTTAAATTTTCTGTAATGTTCCAATCTACTTTTCCTTCTCTATAAGTGCTATCAGTTTTAATCACTTCTCTGATGTCGAACCAGCTATTTCTTACTTGTATATCATTTAGGTATTCTGAAACTACAGTGGTTGCTAATAATTCACCAAAACAAATACATTGGTCGTAGAACTGATTATAGCTCGATGTATTTTCTTCTAAAGACCATTCCAGCTCAGCAAATAAATTGTGTACTTTTTCAAAAATTGGGTGCGCTTGATTTTCAAATAACTCATTGCAAATTGCATTGTGATAATTTTTTACCTCATTAAAACAATCATCTTTATTTGAAGTATTATTGAAATAGGCATTTACTAATCCTTCAATTGAATTAGTAGTTTTGCCCATGGCGCTTATGATCACAACAATTTTTTCTTGTAAAAAAAGCTGCACTATGGCAGCTACGTTTTTTACAGCGCTTGCATCTTTTACCGATGCACCGCCAAATTTAAATACAAGCATATTTTTATCTGAATTCTGCAACAATTCTGAAACTTAAATTTGCTTCAGGTCCATCATATATTCTAATCAATTTTCCTTTTGAAATTGCTGTACCTTTTTTAATGGTCATTTCATCATTTTGTAATTTGTCAAATGCTTTTATTTCATCGTTTGTTGGCAATCTAAAAAACACTGCTTGCGGCAATACTTCGTTAGGATGCTGAGCCTTGTAAGCTTGAAGTTTTTTATTTGTTTCTTCTGTTAGCCATTTGCAATATTGGTCTGCTTGCATGTAATTTACGCCTACAATACCATCATTTCCGTTTGAGTTAGGCTTTTGCATCGTCTTATTTGGAGCTACAAGTTTTGCTTGATTTGATGCTTCTCCATAAGTTCTGATATATGCATTAGCAAATGCCATGTAATCAGAAATTGAAACTGTATTCGAAAGAATTACCTTCTTATTTATCTCAACAAAATTGTTTGAATATAACTTATTTAAAAATTCAATATTAGAGCAGTATGCACTGCTGATTATAAGTAAGGAGGTGATTGTGGTAAGAATTACTTTTTTCATTTTTATATTATTTATTATTTATTTTACATAAATCCAAGCTCTAATTGAGCAACTTCACTCATCATGCTTTTCTCCCAAGGTGGTTCAAAACCTATTTCAATCTTGGCTGAATTTGCACCCTCAATTTCTCTGAGTTTTTGTTCTATTTCCGGTGGTAATGTTTCTGCCACTGGGCATGATGGAGAAGTTAATGTCATAAGAACATGAATGTCATTTTCTTTATTTATATTAATTTCGTAAATCAATCCTAACTCCCATACATCTACAGGTATTTCAGGGTCATAGCAAGTTTTTAATACCTCAATAACTTTGTTTGTCAATTCGTGATTCTCTGTATTTATTATTGCTGGCATAATTTATATATTAACAAACTTAATTAAAGTTTTAATTTATTTAAAGAACGTATACTATTTTCATTGTTTATTACGTTCACATTATATTATTTAGTTAGTATCTGTTAGTAATTATTTATTCCAAGTATCCGGGCTTTTTCTCCACTCTTTTAATTTTTCAATTTCTTTTGCACTCACAAAGCTTTGGTCAAAAGCTTTTTTAATAAGTGTTTGATAGTCGCAGAGCGTTATTAAATTACATTTAGCGTCTTTAAAAGCTTTTTCAGAATTCTCGAACCCGTATGTAAAAATAGCTGCCATACCTTTAACAGTACAACCATGTTTTTGTAGTGCTTCAACGGCTTTTAAGCTACTACCGCCAGTGCTTATTAAATCTTCAATAACAACTACACTTTGCCCCTTCTCAGCATAGCCCTCAACTAAATTACCTAAACCATGCTCTTTAGCTGATGAGCGCACATATACAAAAGGTAGCCCAAGTTCTTCAGCAACTAAAGCACCAATAGCAATGGCGCCAGTTGCAACACCAGCAATAATATCTGGTTTTCCGAAGTGCTCAACTATTTGTGCAGAAAATTGCTGACGTAAATAGGTTCTGGTTTGCGGGTATGAAAGAGTTACCCTATTGTCGCAATAAATAGGAGATTTCCAGCCTGATGCCCATGTAAAAGGCGTGCTAGGTGCTAATTTTACTGCTTTTACTTGTAATAAAATCTGAGCAACGTTTTCAGCAGTATCTTTATTTAAAATCATATTGTATTTTTAAATTACTTAATAAAAAAGTTATTGTCCCCAACCAAACAAATAACCGAGTTTAAAAAACTTAAGTTCTTCTTTATCGTTTGTGTATCTTTTTATATTGCCTTTTGGGTTATCGGTTGGCCCTTTAATTTTATCTCTAATGGCCATTTGTTCTCCTAGCTCATATATGGGTCGTTTCAATTTGTTTGGTTCATAGCCCTTTTCAAGCATTGTTGAGTATATAGAAAATGACTCGTCATAGTTTTTATTTTTAAAATAATAATCTCCCAACCACAGAGCAAAGCTGCTTTTGCATTTCGAAAAAACAAAGTTTTTAATACTATCATGAATAATTCCAAATTCTGAGATTTGAAATTGTCCATAATATTTTGCAGCAGATTTATATTTATCAAATGCAGCTTGAAAGTCGTTGACTTCTTGCAAAGAGATAACACTTTCTAATAATTTTTGATATGTCGCAGCTGGAATAATGGAAATATATAAATTACTTAATTCTTCGTTAAATAATCCGCAACTATCATTAATTTCTTTAATGTCTTGTGCTGCTCTAAAGTAACTTGTTGCGGTTATGTAAAGTTTTTTTTGACTGTTTACCTTTCCGCTATCATTAAATTTATCGAACTCTTTCTTTGCTTCAGTACAATTTAATTTTGTTTGAGCATTCAAATCAATGTTTAAAATAATAGCGAGTAATGGGATTAATAATTTTATTTTTTTCATTTTGAATTACATTTATTTTATAGAATTATTCTTCCAATAATTTTGCCACAATAGCGCTTGCTACTTTTGGGTCGGCTTTGCTTTTAGAAGCTTTCATAACTTCGCCCATAAACATACCAATCAATCCCTTTTTACCACTTTTATATTCGGCAACCTTTGCAGGAAATTGAGCTATTACTTCTCTAGCAATTGCCTCAATGTTGTCAGCATTGCTATCCTGAATCCAATTATTTTCTTCTGCTATTTCAGTAGGTGTTTTAGTTGGATGTAAAACATAGATTGGGAAAATTTGTTGCGTGGCAACAGTTATACTTACCTTATTAGTTTCAACCAAATCAATCAGCAATGAAAGTTGCTGTGGCTTAAGAACAAAGTTCTGAATATCTATTGCATTTTCGTTTAAATAAGAACGTACAGCACCCATCAACCAATTGGCTGCTGTTTTTGCTGATTTAGAATACTTTAATAATTCTTCAAAATAAATAGCAGTTTGTTTATTTTCAGTTATCTGTGTTGCATCGTATTCATTAAGACCCAATTCTTTGGTATACTTAGCTATCAGCTCTTGCGGAAGTGGTGGCAACATTTTGCGCACATCTTCAATGTATTCTTTTGTAACTAAAACTGGTTGCAGGTCAGGCTCTGGAAAATATCTGTAATCATTTGCGTCTTCCTTACTTCTCAATAAAAAAGTTGTTCCAGTTGTTGCTTCAAAGCTTCTTGTATCTTGACTTATTCTATTGCCATTTTCAATTTCATCAACTTGTCTTTTTGCTTCAAAATCTATTGCCCTAGCAACGTTCCGAATACTATTCATGTTTTTAACTTCACATCTATTTCCGTATTCTTTAGCATCTTTAAGCATCACAGAAACATTAGCATCACAACGCATAGAACCTTCATCCATGTTTCCGTCGCAAACCTCAATATATCTTAGTACTTTTCTTACCTCAGTTAAATAATTATAAGCTTCGTTTGATGAGCGAATATCAGGATGAGAAACTATTTCTAATAGTGGAACACCAGCTCTATTCAAATCTATTAAAGAGTCCGTTACATCCTGGTCGTGCATGCTTTTACCAGCATCTTCTTCCATGTGAATGCGCTCAATTCTGATAATCTTATCGTTACCATTATCGTCTTTGATGATTACCCTTCCATTGGTGCAGATAGGTGTTTTATCTTGGGTTATTTGGTACCCTTTTGGTAAATCTGCATAGAAATAATTTTTTCTTGCATATTCATTTCTTTCTCTTATTTCACAATTTAAGGCAAGCCCTAACTTAACTGCAAACTCAATTACCTTTTTATTACTCATTGGCAATGTTCCAGGATGGCCTAAGGTAATAGCAGAAATATTTGTGTTGGGCATAGCTCCAAATTCTGTGCTATCAGGGGCATAGGCTTTACTGTGAGTAGATAATTGCGCATGCACTTCAAGTCCAACAACCGTTTGATATTTATCGTAAATAGTACTCATCAATAATTTTTAGAGCTGCGAATTTAACAGAAAAAATGATGAGTAGCACTATGTATTCACCAACAATTCAAATACGTTTATTTTTTGTAGTAATCATCGGCAATTTCAATGGCCTTAGAAATTATTTCCATGCCTTCATCTATCTCGGATTTTGTAATACATAAAGGAGGTGCAATAAAAATCCAATTCCATCTAACGAAAGTGAACATTCCTAATTCTCTAATTTTAGCGGCAATCCTATTGCTTGCCTCACTTTCAGCAGGTTTGGCATTCCAAGGAACCAAAGGCTCTTTTGTTTCACGATTACGAACCAGTTCAATACAGCCAAGCAATCCTGTATTTCTAAAATCGCCTATTGATGGATGTTTTAATTTTAACGCTTCTACTTTTTGCTCAATATACTTGCCCATATTGGCTGCGTTACTAATCATATTTTCTTCTTCCAGAATTTTTAAATTCTCTACAGCAGCAGCGCAAGCCACGCTATGTGCTGAATAGGTAAGTCCGAGTGACAGCGGTTTGTCGTTAAAATAGTCTGCAATTTTATCTGATACAATCATTACACCTAATGGTATGTACCCTGACGTGAGTCCTTTTGCCGAACAAATAATATCTGGTATTACATTATGATGTTCAATAGCAAACCATTTCCCAGTTCTGCCAAAACCGCTCATTGTTTCGTCATCAATTAATAATATACCATACTTATCTGCAATACTCCTTACTTTTTGCCAATAAAAAGGAGGGTATTTAATGCACCCCGATGTCCCTGATTCTCCTTCGAATAATATAGCGGCAATGTTTTCTGGATTCTCGTATTTGATTACTCTTTCTAAATGAGCAGCCGCCATTTCTCCACATTCTTCTATTGTTTTGCTTCCCCAAGGGCAACGATAAAAAAAAGGGTTTTCTACATGTACAACGTTTGGCATTTGCTGACTATCTACAGTATGTCTGCGTGGGTCGCCTCCTACTGAAACGGCGCCATAAGTTGCACCATGATATGATTGGTAATGAGAAATTATTTTATGTCGGCCAGTATAAATTCGTGCAAGCTTTACTGCATTTTCAATTGCTTCGCTGCCACCTAATGTAAAGAATGATTTGGTTAAATTACCTGGAGCAATTTCTGCTAATTTTTTACCTAATTCTCCGCGAGGGGCTGTAATGATTCCTGGCTGTACAAAACTTATTTGTTGCATTTGTTTTGTAACTGCTTCGGTTATTCTTTGGTTGCCATGACCAATATTCACGTTCATGAGTTGTGACGAAAAGTCTAGGTATTTTTTATCGTCATAATCATACATGTAAACCCCTTTTGCATATTTTGCATTAATAGGATTTAGTCCGCTTTGTTTTGACCATGAAAATAAAGTGTAATCAAGACTATTCTTTAATATTTCTTCCTTGGTATTGCTCATATCATTGTAATATTTTTTAAATATATAATAATTTATGAAAGCAATTTTTGTAAAAGTTATTGTGCTTCTTAGGTTTTGATATTATCTGTCCTTGGTTAGCGTTCACGCCAACCAACTATTTTTTGTGATAGTTGACTTTGATAAACGACATTACTTGCAGGTGTTGCAGGTTGGCGGTGACGCGAACCTTGGACATAATCTCTATAGTTTTATGCGACTGCTTCGTGCCTCGCAGTGACGAACAGCAGCCCGCAGCTCCAAGCTGCCGCAAACGTCCTCGTTTGTGTGCCAACATCTTAAGTTATTTTTATTTTTTGTATGGTTATTTTTTTAGTTACCACCAGCGAGACGCTGGCGGGAGCAAGGGAAGAACAGTAGCCCTCAGCTCATTTAAGTGTCCCCGTAATTGCGAGTAGTTCTGCGATATTGTAGCAGAACTGAACGAAGCAATCCCTGTAGTTATAGGAGACTGAGACTGCTTCGTGCCTCGCAGTGACGAACAGTAGCCCGCAACTGCCGCAAGTGTTCCGCATGTTTGCCAACATCTTATCTTACTTTTATTTGTTGCATTCTGTCCTTGGTTTTAGTTACCACAAGCGTGACGCTTGCGGGAGCAAGGAGCAAGGGCCTCGCAGTGAAGAACAGCAGCCCTCAACTACCGCAAGTGTTCCGCATGTTTGCCAACATCTTATGTTACTTTTATTTTTATTTTTTG